>JANPHO010000243.1:0-2018 GCA_031424515.1 Saprospiraceae bacterium | reverse complement strand
AAATTCCCTGACAACATATAACTGAAATGCTGGGCTTACCCAATAACAAAAAGCAAGTGCTATATCTTTATGGGCAAATGTACCACTTCCGTAACGTCCCGCTCTTGTGATTAAGCCAATAGCATTTGTTCTTTCAATCCATTTACTGGGAGAAATAACAAAGCGATTGTGTCCAGCTTCATTTTTAACCTCGTGCAATTGCACGAGGTTAAAATTAGGGTTGCTCAATTTTTCCCATACTTCCAAAAACTCAATTGTATCTTTATTTCTTATCCAATTGGAGATAACATCGGCAGGTAGCGCCGCGTTTACTTTTTTCGCTATGTCCGTCAATGAAATATAATCTTGTTCATTTTGAGTAAAGAAATTGATTTCTTCACCTTCAACGAAAATCGTTTTTTTTGCCATAATCAGAAATTAAAAATGATTAAAAATTATAAGTTTCATGTTTTTAATCCCATCAAATTTGATAGGATTAAAAATCAAAAATTGTAGCGTCTATCTTCACCAGCGCATTCATCAAACCACCGACAAACATGGGGTTTTCTAAATTTTCGGACACTGTTTTTTGCGTATTGTAGGATGTGCTAAACATACTATTTTGAATATCCGCAATCGCTTTATGGATAATGGGTGCATCATCGGCAATGAGTTGTTTCATAATGGCTATTTTGCGTTCTGCTTCTTTGCGTTTGGCATCCTCTACCCTACCCTTTTGCGCTTGCACTTTTTGCGTTTCTGCTTCAATTTTTGCCTTTTTCTCAGTATTCTTTTGTTTAGCAACCGTTTCTGGTTTTTGGTACTTGTTTTTTAAAGCTTCGATGAAAAACCCAGCCACGTTTTGGAGTTTACCTTTTGCTTGTTCTCCTTTTGTTATATCAATGGCTGTGATAACGTCTTGCTCAGTGTGAAGCTCTAAAAGTTTGGAAAACTGAAACCCGTTCACCCCAAATTCCTCCATCACAATATTTTGATATTTCAAATAAATGGCTTCTTTTTCACTCGCATTTGTATCGGCGGCATCTGCATTTTGATTGGCGTTCGGCATTTCGGTTTCCGTTTTAGGTTCTTTTATCCCTTTTTGTTTCTTTTCAGAAATAAGAAAACGAATCGCTTTTACGCGGGGTCTTTGACCATCTAAATTTGAGCCTATGAGTTTGTAAGTGACATCTAAAGTTGTTTTTTCAGTAATTTCTTTGACCGCAGGTTCTATGACTCTTATTTTCAATTTATTAAAAAGACTATACCCCTCAGTATCGTAGCCAAAAATTTTCTTGAAATGCTCCACAGTTAACTCTACCATGCCTCTATTTTTCCAACTAACCAAGTAAGGAAATATTTTGATAGCGTGCCCATTTTGTAATAAATAGAGGTGGCGTTTCAAAAAACTAAAATTCTCATTATTCCGAATATCTAATACTTTTTCTACCAATTTTCGATTCAAGTCCAGCGTCAAATCGCCTTTATTTTTCTTATATTCAATATCAGGAATAACACAGTAAGAGCCAATTTTTCATCGGTCTCATATTTTACAGTTAAATTCTGCATCTCGTAAAGGCTATTGAGGATATTTTTATAGTAATTCTCTTTTTTCTCAATGCCCAATGTTTCTAAAAATTCAGAAACATTGAAATCTAATTGAATATATTTTTCGTCGGTGTTCTCCAAATGAGCAGGCGTCAATTTAGATACAATTTCAAAAAATATCTTTTGAGTATATATATCCGTTGTGGGACGCTCTTCTTTGTTCCGCCCTATTTGTTTCACAAACTTGGGTGCAGCAAGAGGGTTATTCAATATGATATAATCAGGGTTATTCTGAATTTCTCGTATTACCTCTCTTTGACTTTTTTTTATTTTGTCCATTTCTATTACATTTGAGTAAAGACAATCTGAAATTTGGAACAATATTAAAACAAAATAGGACAAAATAAAAAAAAGTCCTATCTAAAATTTATACTGGATTTTGACCTAAATCAAAAGAAATCACAGATTTATAGGTAATTTGTCCTATAAAC
>JANPHO010000242.1:0-11019 GCA_031424515.1 Saprospiraceae bacterium | reverse complement strand
CGCCTCAAGATTTGATTACACGGACATCTTCTAATACCTTTGCTGTCAACATCAATAGTCAAATAGAGGCTCGCAACTTGGAGTTTTACCTAAAAAAACATTTTGAATCAGCTACTTTAAATGAGGATTTTGATTATGCAATTTATGATTGCCATGATGAAAAAATGGTTTATGGAAAGTATGTCTCTTATTCACCCTCTTCGGATACGCTCAGTGTGAAGAAAGATTTTCCTACCTTAGAAGATGCTACATACTTCTTTGTGGTTCGTTTCCCTAAACGTTCTTCTTACTTATTGGGGAGTATGGCGTTAACGGTTGTTTTAACTGTTGTTTCCTTATTGACGGTATTGTTTTTTATATATTCTATGCTTATTATTTTAAGGCAGAAAAGGCTTTCAGAGTTGCAAAAAGATTTTATCAATAATATGACTCATGAATTCAAAACCCCTATTTCTACTATTAAAATAGCGGCTGACGTCTTCGCGAGCCATCCTGTGATACAAACTGATTCGCGCCTTTCCAAGTACACTCAAATTATGCGTGAGCAGAATAACCGCCTTAATACTCAAGTAGAAAAAGTGCTTCAAATTACGAGGATTGATAAAAATACACTTGATTTGAATCTTGAAGTGATTAATTTACATGAATTATTAGAAACCGTTTTACCGAGTATTCAAGTAAAAATTGAGGAGCAAAATGGTACACTGGTTCAAAATCTTACGGCTAAACAACCTTATATTAAAGCGGATACCTTGCATTTGACGAATATTATTCACAACTTGCTGGATAATGCAATGAAATATTGTAAAGATGGGAAGCCTGAAATAGAAGTAAAAACGGAAGATTCAGGTAAAAATGTTCGATTGACTATCACGGATATGGGAATTGGTATTAATAAAGAGCACCATAAAAAGGTATTTCAACGGTTTTATCGTGTACCTACGGGCAATATCCACAATGTAAAAGGTTTTGGTTTGGGCTTGTATTACGTTAAAAATATCGTTCAAGCTCAAGGTTGGACTATTGATTTGACCTCAGAAGAAGGCATGAGTACAAGTATTATCATTGAAATACCGAAAGTTATAGATTCTTCTACGTCTCAAAAATCAGCTAAAGCTGTTAGTGAGGCAGTTTAATTACAATAAAAACCCGTAAAAATTAGAACTATTGAGCACTTGGAAATGATAATCATACATTGGGCTAAAATTAAAGCCTCCCTATTGACAATGTATTGAAAATCAATCACTTTTGCACATTATTTCCAGGAAACAATGATTAATTCAATCCGATAAGTAGGCGTTTGTTTTAGCCCAACTACTTACTAAAGAAAAATAAATCCTATGAAAGCACACCTGCTCTATGTGGAAGATGATGAAAGCTTAAGCTTTGTTACAAGGGATAACCTCGAATTGCAAGGTTACAAAATCACTTATTGTGAAAATGGCAAAATTGCCATGGAAATAATCAAGAAGGAGAGTTTTGACTTATGTATTCTGGATGTAATGTTACCCGATGTGGATGGTTTTACTATAGCTGAGGAAATACGCAAATTTGATACTCAAGTACCTATTATATTTTTAACCGCCAAATCCATGAAAGAAGATAGGATTAAAGGCTTGAAATTAGGTGCCGATGATTATATCACAAAGCCGTTTAGCATTGAAGAATTGATACTTAAAATCGAGATTTTCCTGCGCCGCTCAAAAGTATCTACCCCCTCAGTACCGACGTATTTGACAGTTGGAAATTACCTGCTCGACCATAAAAATCTCTCTCTCAAGTTTGGTGATCAAAGTAAAAATCTCACTCAAAAAGAAGCAGACTTGTTAAAAATGTTTCTTGAAAATAAAAATGAAGTCATCAAACGGTCTAATATTTTAGAAACCCTTTGGGGAGAAGACGATTATTTTTTAGGAAGAAGTTTAGATGTGTTTATTTCACGTTTAAGAAAATACCTCAGCCAAGACCCACGCATCAAAATTGAAAATATACACAGCGTTGGGTTTAAAATGAAAATTGAGTAAATTTTAAGTTTCAGATTCCAAATTTCATCACCCCTCAGTATTCACGCACTGGAATTTGAAATTTGGAATCTGAAACCTAAGATATAATAATTTAATCTTTATAGAATATCCATTTGCCTAACTCCTTGAAAGTTACCTTTTTACCGTACATCAAAATCCCTACTCTGTAAATTCTACCTGCCAGCCATACTAAAAATAAAACAGTTGCCACCAAGAGTGTTATAGATAGCGCTACTTGCCATACTGGAGGATTAAAAGGCAGTCGCGCGGGCATCACAATGGGTGAAAACAGCGGGAATATACTTGACCATACAGCCAAACTGCTTTCAGGTGCCCGAATAGCTGTCATCATGATATAAATGGCAATAATAACGGGTAAAGTAATGGGCAAAGTGAGAGATTGTGCTTCCCCTGCATCATCTCCCACCGCTGAGCCTACCGCAGCAAAAAGGGAAGAATACATCAAATACCCTAAGATAAAAAATATGATGAATAAAGGGATAATTGCCCACCAGTTTTGGCTTTGAATTTCCAACATTAGGGAAGCCGTTTTATCTATTTTTTGAATCTGTTCAGCATTTGCCATAGCTCCTTGAGCCATACCACCGCCCATCGCTGGATTTTGACCCATTTTAGAAGCGTCTGAACCCAACATGGCACTTACTCCAAATGTGATACCTACCATCAAAATGGCCCAAATAACAAATTGAGTTAATCCTACTGCACCTACACCAATTATTTTACCCAACATCAATTGGAATGGTTTTACACTCGAAATAATGACTTCTACAATACGGCTTGTTTTTTCCTCCATGACTGAACGGAAAATCATCATTCCGTAGATAAAAACCGCTAAATACATAAAAAAGCCCATAAATCCACCAATTGCCATTGCTACATAACCCGATATTGAAGATGCATTTTGTTCTCCAACTATGGGGTCGGGGTCAATCTCTACGCGAGTCCTTAGTGCGGCAATTTTATTGGTATCTAAGCCTAATTCATTGATTTTATACTTTTTAATCGCCTCTTCTATCTTATCCGCTATATCTGAACTCATGTCGTTACCCAATTTATCATCAGAATAATACTTGAGGGTAAAGTTTTTATTCATAGCATCCTTAACGGGCGGAACGACTAAAATACCATCGTACTGTTTTTCAATTACCTGCTTTTTAAGTAAATCTAACGAGCCTTCGGTTAAGGTAAATTGCAAATTCTTTTGATTTTCAGGTGCTTCTTTCAAGATGCCGCTTTGGTCTAAAACGGCAATTTTTTTGAAATTATCGTCCTTGTACATCGCCAATTTGACATTCAGAAATATCAAAGCACCAATGCCAAGAGGTGTTAAAATTGTTCCAAGGATAAATGATTTTTTCGTAACCCTTGAAAGATATTCTCTTTTTATAATGAGCCAAAGTTTATTCATAACTAATGATATGGATGTTAGATAATAGATATTTGAAATTAGACTTCTTTCTAATTGAAATTAGTAAAGCCCATTCATTACTGTTGCACATTGGATTCCCCCACTTGCTTAATAAATATTTCATTCAAGCTGGGTAAAATTTCATTAAAAGCCGTGACGCGTACACCCGAATCCAATAAATAGCGCAATAAATCATTTGAATTATCCGTCGTCTCTAATTTAGCAGTAATATACTGAGGGGTCTGCTGTACAATACTTGCTCGGTTTTCAAAACCATTTGGCAAATCCCCTTCAAAATCGATTCTAAAAAGATTTTCTTTGAAACTTTGCTTAATTTCATTAACGCCACCGAATAGTACATTCTGACCTTTATTGATTAAAACTATCTTATCACATATTTCTTCCACTTGCTCCATTCTGTGGGTTGAAAAAATGATGCTCGTCCCTTGCTTATGCAATTCATAAATTTCATCTTTTAAAAGATTTGCATTCACTGGGTCAAGCCCTGAGAATGGCTCATCCAAGATGAGCATGCGGGGACGGTGAATCACCGTGGAAATAAATTGGGCTTTCTGTTGCATCCCTTTTGAGAGTTCTTCCACTTTTTTACCCCACCAATCTATTATATCCAACCGCTCAAACCAGTATTTTATCTGCGTGCGGGCATCATTATAGCTTAAGCCTTTTAATTGAGCCAAATACATGAGCTGGTCGCCGACTTTCATTTTTTTATACAAGCCGCGCTCTTCGGGCATGTAACCGATTTGCTCGGGATGGCTGCTGTTTAATAATTCGCCATTAAAATAAATTTTACCTGAATCGGGTCGCGTGATAGCAGTAATCATTCTGATGAGCGAGCTTTTACCAGCTCCGTTGGGTCCTAACATTCCGAAAATAAAGCCTTCGGGCACATCGAAACTTACATGATTGACTGCTACGTGCTTGTCATAAGTTTTTACGACATCTACAATACGCAAAATATTTGTTGACATATTTAGGTTGGATTTTTTAAAATAAAAAATTATAAGACAATTTTAATAATATTCTTCATGATGTGCATTAAAATTTATATTAAAATAGGGTTTTTCTCTACCAAGATGTAGTTTTGCAGCAGATTTTAAATCACCTATTTTTTTAAAATATTATACAATGAAGCATTTAGTGGCCCCCTCAGTATTGGCGGCAGATTTCACGAAATTGAGAGCAGAAATAGAAATGGTGAATACCAGCGAAGCCGATTGGTTTCACTTAGATGTCATGGACGGGCGTTTTGTTCCCAATATCACCTTTGGTATGATGATTATTGACTCCATCCGCAAAATGGCGACAAAGCCATTGGATGTGCATTTGATGATTGTAGAGCCTGAAAAATACATCGAAGATTTCAGAAAAGCGGGGGCGGATGTCATCACTGTTCACTACGAGGCTTGCCCACATTTGCACCGTACTTTGCAACAAATTCGCGCTACGGGTGCGAAAGTAGGCGTTGCGCTCAATCCGCACACGCCAGTGACCGTTTTAGAGGATGTGCTTGAAATGCTGGATTTAGTGTGCCTTATGTCAGTAAATCCAGGTTTTGGCGGTCAAAAATTTATTTATCAGACGCTCAATAAGATAAAAAAACTCCGTGAAATGCTCGATGAACGCAATATTGATTGCCACATCGAAATTGATGGCGGCGTAGGTTTACAAAATGCCGAAGTGATTTTACAAGCGGGTGCTGACGTGTTAGTAGCAGGCAGTAGCGTTTTTAATACAGAAAATCCACACAAAGCAATTATTGATTTGAAAGAGGTTTCTTATAAAAAGTTTGACCATTTTTAAAATTCCTAAAATGAAGAAAATCACGGTTTTTATCCTTTTTATGATGTTTATACTGAGGGGGGGGATGTGGGGGCAGAAAATGAATGAAATCATTCCGCTCACAAGCCCGAGTGATAGTATTATTGATAAAATTGGGTGGGAACTTATTTTTTCAGATGAATTTGCGGATTCAACACTTGATGGTGTTAAATGGTGGGCTCAAACAGGTCCGCATGGAGCTGAATTACAGTATTATACCCCTCGAAAAGAGAATGTTTATGTTTCAGATGGGTTATTACATTTGCGAGCTGTAAAAGAAACATTTATGGATTCTTTTTCCTACACCTCGGGGATGGTGTTTTCATCAATTGAGTTTGGGAAAGGGAATTTGATAGAAGCGCGTTGTAAAATACCGAAAGGTAAGGGTCTTTGGCCAGCTTTCTGGTTTTGGAGTGGTATGAATAAAGTATACCAAGAATTAGATGTTTTTGAGTTTTGGTGTGCGGATACTAAGCGTTTTAGCGTTACAAATCACTGGAATAAAGTATCTGGGGAGCCTATTAAAAGTGAACCTTATTGGATAAGCCCTCGAACAGAAGATGGTAAAAGGATTGATATGTCCACCATGTTTATAACTTATGCAGTTTATTGGGATGATAAAAATATACTTTTTTTAGTTAATAATCAATTGGTTGCTAAGATTAAAGACAATATACCACCCGCAACTTTTCCAATTATTCTAAACCTTGCTGTGGATAATGGAGGAGGGAAAAGACCCAACAAAAAAACGGTGTTCCCCGCGGAATTTCTAATAGATTATGTGAGGGTTTATAAACGACAAAATAGTGCTTCAAATTGAAAGAATTTATTTATCTGGCTTTTGCTGCATTGATTATGATGTCCGCAGCTTTTTGGAATGGTTTCCCATTCATATATTCAGATATCGGTACTTATTTAGGTTCGGGGTTTACTCCTGAAATGCCAATTGACCGCCCAATAACATATGGCCTTTTTATTTTTGGAGCAAGTTTAGGCGGAATTAGCATTTGGCTAATCATTTTTCTACAAGCGTTTTTAATGGCTTTTACGATTCGTTTAACACTTATATTTTTTACCGGGGAAAGAAAAAAAAATCCAATTTTTATAAGCACTATCGCTTTATTAACGATTTTAACTAGTACTTCTTTTTTGGTAGGGCAACTGATGCCAGATTTTTCTACATCTATTATGCTTCTATGCTTAATACTACTTATTGTACAAGCTCCCCTCAGTATAAAAACAAGGCGATGTGTATTTTCATTATTTTTTTTGACAAATGCATTACATATTAGCCATATCTTGTTAAATATAGTCTTGCTTAGTGGATTACTTCTCTTTTATTTTTTTTATCAAAAAGGTTTTATTTTTTTAAATGTAAAAACGCTTTTAAAGCTTTTCTTATTAACTATTTTGGGTACTTTGACAATGTTACCACCTCTATCAAAGTCAAGCCATGTTTTCAGAATGGGTAGCTTGGTTCATAACCATATTTTACAAACATATTTAACTGATAATTGTCAAACTAAAAGCTTAAAACTGTGTAGTTGTAAAAATGATATACCTGATAGCTTTGATGCTTTTGTTTGGGATGCTAAAAGCCCATTGAATAAAATAGGTTGGAAAGAATCAAAAAAAGAATACCAACAAATCATAAATGATATTTATACGACACGTAAATATTTGATTATGATTACTCAAAAAAGCCTATTTAATACTTGGCTGCAGTTGTCGCTTAATAATGTAGGTGAAGGAAATATCAAGTATTCTGTTGATGCACCTTATATCAAACCTTTAGAAACTTATCTTAAGGCACTGCCACAATATATACAATCGCGTCAATTCAATTCAGATACGCTTATTCCTTATGGATTTCATATTTATCATAAAACTATCATAATAATAAGCCTTTTCCTTTTTCTTATTTTAAGTATAAAAGCATGGAAAACAAACCAAATAAGCTCTTCATGTCGATTTTTTTTAATATTTCTAATAATATCTATTTTAATTAATGCTTGGATAGCAGCAACTTTTGTTTATCCACATAATCGGGCAGGCTGTAAACTTATTTGGTTTTTACCATTTATGGTGATTTTATTATTATCAAATCAGCTTGTTCAAAAAGTGCCAGCTCTAAAAACTGAGATAGGATAAAACTTTTATGTTGCAAAATGCGTAATCAATCAACATTATTATAAGAGAGTCTTAGTTTCAACTCTTTTAATTTTTATAAAAAATTTAAAACCATAAATAGAAAGTTATTTAGCCACGAATAAACGAATTTCACCTATTTAGATGTTGACAAATTTTAGCGAATTTTACGAAATTGCCCTTTCAGGGCAATTAATTAGCGCAATTCGCTCTAATTTGTCAACATCTAAATAGGTGAAATTCGTTAATTCGTGGCTCTAAAAAAATTATGTATGGTTTCAAAATAAAAAAATTGCTTTCTAAAATCTAATGAATGGCTAAGAAATTATTATTCATCTTATTCTATATTTTTACTCCAGGTATTATTATGGCTCAAACAGCCACCGTTTTCGGCGTGGTTACTGAGGGGGGGACGAATCAACCGATTGAGTTCGTGACGGTTTACATCAAAGAGACGAATAAAAATGTCCAGACCAATGCTGCGGGGGAGTACTCACTAACCGTACCCGTGGGCAAAACGGCGACTTTACAAACCAGTTTGGTGGGTTATAAAGAGGCTAAAATCACTATCGAACCTATGCGCGCGAGTGCTCAAAAACGGATAGATATTACTCTTGTGGTATCTACTTCACTTCAAGAAGTGGTTGTGAAAGAAAGCCGCATCAAGGATAATGGGATGATTCGGGAAGATGTGAAGGATTTTAAACTATTACCTACTACTACAGGAAATCTTGAATCGGTTTTACCTCATATTGCTTTAGGAACGAATTCGGGTTCGGGCGGTGAATTGACTTCTCAATACCAAGTGCGGGGGGGAAATTACGATGAAAACTTAGTGTATGTCAATGATTTTGAGGTATATCGTCCTCAATTGATTCGTGCTGGACAACAAGAGGGTTTGACGTTTGCGAACCCTGATTTGGTGCGTGATTTATCGTTTTCTTCGGGTGGTTTTGAAGCGCGTTATGGCGATAAAATGTCGTCAGTTTTGGATATTAAATATAAGCGTCCTGATTCTACGCGCTTTTCATTTGCGGGAAGTTTGCTGGGCGGTTCTGCACATATAGAAGGTAGTAAAAAAATAGGGGGTACTGAGGGGTATCGCCGTTTTAGATATTTACTTGGGGCACGATATAAAACGACGAGATATCTGTTGAGTTCATTGCCGGTAAAAGGGGAATATGCACCTAATTTTGCTGATATTCAGGCGTATTTGACTTATGATATTAGTAGAAGCTGGCAAGTGGCATTGATGGGTAATATTAATTCAAGTGTTTATAATTTTTTACCGCAGAGCAGTAATGTGGCTACGGGCTTAATTAATTTTACTTTGGGCGTGCGTACAGCATTTGAAGGACAAGAGCGTGACCGTTTTAATAATGGCATGGCGGGCGTTTCATTGACCTATTTGCCCGATAGAAAAAAGAATTATTATTTTTTAAAATTCCTTGCTTCGCGTTTTCAAACGCAAGAATCTGAGGGAATTGATATTATTGGTGATTATTTGATTGGTGAAGTAGAAACGAATTTAGCCAAGGACAACGCAGGTGATATTGTTTCTACCTTAGGTACGGGTACTCAACACCAATTTGTGCGGAATAACTTCTTTGCGGCTGTTACAAACGTAGAACATAAAGGCGGGTATGAATTGCAGGTTGATGCCAAAGACCCTTATGTGAATAAAACGCACTTTTTTCAATGGAGCGTAAAATATCAAAACGAAGATATTTCGGATAAAATAAATGAGTGGGAGCGTTTGGATTCGGCTCTTTACTCGCTGCCATTCAGAGATAGTGTTTTATTGTTAAGAAACGTGTTTAAAACGAGGAATAACCTCAATTCTAATCGTTTAACCGCTTATTTTCAAGATACTTACACTTGGAGAAAAGATAGTGTGGGCGAATTTCAAGCCACTTTGGGTGTACGGGGGGCTTTTTGGGATTTGAATAAAGAGGCTTTCGTTACGCCTCGTGTGCAGTTGGCTTACAAACCTTTGAATTGGGAAAAAGATATTTCGTTCCGTTTGTCGGGAGGTTTGTATTATCAGCCGCCTTTTTATAGGGAATTGCGTTCGCCTTTAGGCGAGGTGAATGAAAATGCCTTGGCTCAAAAATCAGCTCAAGTAGTAGCAGGCATGACCTATGATTTTTCAATTGGTGGTAAATTGCGCCGTATCCCTTTCCGCTTGATTACGGAGGTATATTATAAAAAACTTTGGGATTTAATCACTTATGATGTAGATAATGTCCGAATCAGATATGCTGGATTGAACAATGCCACGGGATACGTCATGGGCTGGGATATGCGCATCAATGGCGAATTTGTGCCGGGTGCAGAGTCTTGGATCAATCTCTCACTCTTGCGTGCTCGGGAAAGTATCACGGATGTACAGCATAAAAAAAGAGATGTGGGTGATGCAGCGGGCGTAAATGTATCGGAAGTGCCGCGTCCTTCTGATCAGCTTTTAACTTTAGCCGTTTTTTTTCAAGACTATTTACCCCGTAATAAAAACTTTAAAATGCACTTGAATACTACCATTGGCACTGGATTACCGTTCGGTTTTCCGGGCAATAATGAGATATACCGCAATACCTATCGCTTGAAGCCATATCATAGGGTGGATTTAGGTTTTTCTGTTTTATTGTGGGATAAAGACTGGTTGGGTAGAAAACCGCATCATTTATTGCGTTTCACGAGGAATACATGGTTGAGCCTTGAGGTTTTCAATTTGATGCAAGTGGCTAATGAAGCTTCTAAAACGTGGATAAAAACGATTTATAATACGCAATTCGCTATTCCGAATTATTTATCATCTCGTCGTCTAAATTTGAGAGTAAGAATGGACTTTTAAAATAAAAAGAAGCTTCAAAGATTAGAACATTCGTTCTAACCTATGAAGCTTCTTTTTGTATAAAAGTCTGAGGGGTATCGTTCATTTCTGAATGATACCCCTCAGTATTTTTTGAGATTTTACAGGGTTCCAAAAATCTGTAAAAAAAAGTAGCGAGCTTGTGGAGCAGTTCTACCCCCCGATGAACTGCTCCGGCTCGCTTATAGAATCGTAAACGATCCTAAATCTTTATATTTAATTTATATTAAAAATATATCTTCGTTTGATACTTTCTATTGTCCTAAAATCATGCCACTTTTGCAAGAGGAATTTTTGAGACAACAAATTTTTCAGGAATCATCTTAATTTGATTCTTTTCTATTAAGTCATTTTGAAGTAAATCAAAATTTTCTTTATATTCGCTGTAATTCGTGTATTCACCATGAATTTCCAAGCTATCCTCGCTTTGAATCATAATTTGGAAATAAAGATGCTCGTTTCTGTAAAAGAACTTTGTTAATATACTTTTAATTTCATAAGATTTCATTGCGATAATCGGTTTTGAATTATGAAAGGATTCGTTTGATAATAGAATGACAATTATGTTGCCAAAACACATTTCATAACTACAATAGAGTAGGTTTTATGTGACAGTTTATTTTTAAATATTTGTTTTATTTAATTTCATAATTAATTGAAAATTAAAATATTATAAAATTTTATTTTAAAAAAAATACCAAAAATGG
>JANPHO010000241.1:0-2475 GCA_031424515.1 Saprospiraceae bacterium | reverse complement strand
AATATACCCCCTCAGTATTTTGAGCTTAATATTATTTGTTTTGAGTTTCAATAAAATTCTAATGATTTTATCAAAGTGTTAAATCATTATAAACATCTTTTAAAAGAATTTTACAATCTCCAACTTCCACATAATCCTCATCTTTTGTAATCTCTGTATTCAACCATTTGTTATCACTATCTAATCTATTAAAAATCTCAACGGATTTTTTTCGATGCGAAACAATTAAATATTGATTCAATGATTTTATCCCTTTATAACAAGCCCATTTATCAATTCTATCCTCAGATTCAGTTGAAGGTGATGTAATTTCAATCAATACTGAGGGGTTAAGCGTGGCTTGCATTTTCCCTTTATAATCAAAGGTTTGATGTTCTTCACATATTATTTGAAGGTCTGGATAAAAGATTTTATTGCATTCTTTTACATATAACATTCTATCACTACTATAAATCTTGCATCCTTTAGATTTTACGCAACTGCCCAACAAAAGAAATAGATTACTTAATAAATCACCATGAACGACTGAAGTGTAAGCCATTGCTCGAATTTCACCATTTAAAAACTCATGCCTTCCTTCGACCTTATATTCATGGTCAAAATATTGCTCCAAAGTCCAATCTTGCTTTTTCGACCTTGAAGTTTTAGGTTTATCTTGACGTTGTAGGCTCATTTATATACGTTTAATAATTCACAATTTTAACGTCCAAAAAACGAGTTATCCTTATCTTCTCTTTGTGCATCTTCAACGGGATATTCCTTGCGCATGGGGAAATAATTCATTTCATCCATATTTAAAATACGTTTTAAATTGGGATGCCCAACGAATTCCACTCCAAAAAAATCAAACTCTTGACGCTCCATCCAATTCGCTGTTCTGAATAGGGATGTAGCCGTTCTTATTGTTAAATCATCTTTTGGAAGTGTCGCTTTGATACGGATACGCCAGTTTTCAGGCATATTGTGCAATTGGTACATCATTTCGAATTCAGCACCTTCATTGTGCGGGTGGTGAGCCGCGCACATTGTCGTCAGAAATGTGAATTCCAACTCCGAATCGTAATACAAATATTCGAGCACATCAATTATTGCCTCCTTTTTTACCATGAAAACTGGGAAATCATAATCAATTTTAGAAGATAGGAAGTCCGCCCCAAAACGTTGTTTCAACTTAGCCTCAACTTTGGCAGCAAGCTCTTCAATGGCTGGCGTTTTAAATTTTAATTCTGGATGTACTATATTCGATTGCATAATTTATTTGACGCTTAATTTGTTCAACTATTAATTTTCAATCACAATTTTGAAAATTTTAATCGAGTCCGTAACTTGAAAGTAAGGCTTGATACTGAGGGGAGTCCCTTCTACGCACCGATTCAGTTTGCGTCAATTCTTGAATTTGCATAATGCCATCCAATAATTGTTCTGGACGCGGTGGGCAGCCAGGCACGTAAACATCTACGGGAATAATCCTATCAATGCCTTGTAAAACAGAGTAGCTATCAAAAATACCACCACTTGAGGCACATGCACCCATAGAAATAACCCATTTAGGTTCAGCCATTTGCTCATATATTTGGCGTAAAACGGGCCCCAATTTCTTTGAAATTGTTCCTGCTACGATGAGCAAATCTGCTTGGCGAGGTGAAAAACTCAAACGTTCCATGCCAAATCGAGCAAGGTCGTAAGTAGAAGACATGGTCGACATGAACTCTATTCCACAACAAGAAGTTGCAAAAGGCAAAGGCCATAAAGAATTTTTACGAGCCAAACCCACGGCAAAATCTAATTTTGTTGCAAAAAATCCCGCTCCTTCTACACCAACAGGTGTGTTTTCAGGGCGAATATCAATTGAGGTTGTCGGATTTAATAATTCTGCCATCTATATTTCTATTTTAATAAATCTATTCAATTTTGAGCAAATTGCGTTTTACAGTTAATAACCAATAACCAATAACCAATAACCTATTTGTCCCAATTCAATGCGCCTTTTTTAACTATATAAAAGAAGCCAATTAAAAATACGCCGATGAACGTAAACATTTCTACTAAACCAAACAATCCTAACTTTTTAAAGTTGACTGCCCATGGATACATAAATATTACTTCCACATCAAAAAGCACAAATAACACTGCCACCAAAAAGTATTTTATTGAAAAAGGTGTACGAGCATTGCCTTGACTTTCGATTCCGCATTCAAATGATTGTTCTTTAGTTTTTGATTTGTTTTTCGGTGAAAACATAGGCACAATGACGTGTGTCAAAACCATCACAGTCACGACAAATCCGATTGCCAAGATCATCATTATTAAAATAGGAAAATAGGTACTATCAACGTATTCCATAAATATCAATTTTTTAAATTATCGGCAAATGTATGAATTAAGTTTTTCTTCAAAAACATATAAGCGTTAAAAGTACACTTTGTTTCATATTATTTTTTTAAAAACCAATAAAAATCACTTTTTACTGAGGGG
>JANPHO010000240.1:0-13424 GCA_031424515.1 Saprospiraceae bacterium | reverse complement strand
GCGATGATACGGGGCAAGAAGGCACGCCAGTTTGGGCTTTATCGGGTCCATTTGAGCACCATATTACGGGTTGCGTGGGTTATGCGATGTGGAAATATTACCAAGTCACCAAGGACAAGGAGTGGCTGAAAACGAAAGGTTATCCCGTTTTAAAAGGCACGGCTGACTTCTGGGCAGCTCGTGCGGAACTTGGAAAAGACAATAAATACCATATCATCAACGTCGTTTGTGCCGATGAATGGGCTGAAAACGTGGACGATAACGCCTTCACCAATGGCATTGCCAAAACGGTTTTGGAATATGCTCAACAAGCGGCTGCTTTATTGGGTGAAACGCCGAATCCTGATTGGAAAAAAGTGGCCGATAATATGATTATTTTGAAATTTGACAACGGTGTGACTAAAGAACACGCTCAATACAAAGGCGAACCCATCAAACAAACTGATGTGAATCTTTTGAGCTACCCCCTCAGTATAGTGACCGATGAAGCCACAATTAAGAAGGATTTGGAGTATTATTGGAAAGTTTTGGGTGATAATGTGCCGGGTCGCAAGGGTTCAAGCCCTGCCATGGCGCAAGCGATTTTTTGTATTCTCAATGCCCGTTTAAATAATACTGAAACGGCTTATGCGCAGTTTTTGGATTCCTACAAACCCAATGCCGCACCACCTTTTGGCGTTTTAGCTGAAACGGCAGGCGGTACCAATCCTTACTTTGCCACGGGTGCAGGCGGCTTTTTACAAACCCTTATTTTTGGTTTCGGTGGCTTGGAATTCACTGACCAAGGCATCATTCAAAAATATAAACCACGCTTACCCAAGCAATGGAAATCGTTGACGATTAAAGGTGTGGGCGTTGAGAAGAAAACGTTTATAATTAAAAATTGAAAATGGATAGTTGAATATTTTTGATACATAATTTGAAAAGCGCAATTCAGCTGAATGTTGAATTGCGCTCTTTTCAATTTTCAATCCTCCATTTTAAATTAAAAAGCCTTACTTTTGCGCCCATATTTGAAAAAAGCGATTTTAGAGAGTCTTATGTCTAAAATCTATCAATCTAAAGTCTTGAAATTATGACAATCATTTCCATTATTCAGAAGAGTGTTATCGAGGCGGTTAAGTCGCTTTATGGTGTTGAAATAGCCGAAAAGGATGTTTTATTAGCCCCAACCCGCAAGGATTTTGAAGGCGATTATACTATTACTGTGTTTGCGTTTTCAAAAGCAGCCCGCAAAAGCCCTGTGCAAACGGGCGAGGAAATCGGCAATTTTATCAAAGACAATACACCTCAAATTGACCGTTTTAACGTCATTCAAGGCTTTTTAAACTTGGTGGTGAGTGATGCATATTGGATTGATTTTTTGTCAAATGCTCAAAATGATGCCCAATATGGTCAATTATCGCCTAAAAATGAGCGGGTTATGGTGGAATATTCTTCACCAAATACCAATAAGCCGTTGCACTTGGGACATATTAGAAATATCCTTTTAGGTTGGTCAACTTCTAAGGTTTTGGCGGCTGCGGGTTATGATGTGGTGCGCTCAAAAGTGGTGAACGATAGAGGTATTGCGATTTGTAAATCTATGCTCGCTTGGCAACTTTTGGGCGAAGGCAAGACCCCTCAGTCAGAAGGCATGAAAGGTGATCACTTTGTAGGTGATTATTATGTGAAATTTGAGAAGGAATTTCAAAAGGAATATAAGGCTTGGCAAAAAAGTCAAACTGCTCAATCTCACCTTGATGAATGGGTTTTGAAAACTGATATTCCTAAACTTTTAGTAGAATTAGAAAAGAAAAAGAAAAAAGATATTGAAGATAAAAAATATTTTAGTGACGATGATTACTCTCCTCGAACATATTTTTTTAAAGAAGAGTATAAAAATGAGTATTTTAACAAATATTCACAGCTCGGCGCACAGGCACGTGAAATGCTTTTGAAATGGGAGAGTGGAGATGCTGAAACGGTGGCTTTGTGGGAAAAGATGAATGGTTGGGTGTATGAAGGTTTTAATGAAACGTATAAAAAATTGGGTGTAAGTTTTGACAAAATATATTATGAATCAAATACTTACATGTTAGGAAAAGATATTATAGAAGATGGTTTAAAAAATAATGTCTTTTATCAAAAGCCCGATACCAGCGTTTGGATTGACTTAACGGATGTGAAATTAGACCATAAATTGGTGTTGCGTTCGGACGGGACTTCCGTATATATCACCCAAGATATTGGCATGGCTCGTTTAAGAGACAATGAATGGCATTGCCAAAAGGTCGTTTATGTGGTGGCTGATGAGCAAAATTACCATTTTCAAGTGCTTTTTGAGATTATGAAGAAATTGGGTGAGCCTTATGCGAATGGTTTGCATCATTTGAGCTATGGCATGGTGGATTTACCAACTGGTAAAATGAAATCTCGTGAAGGTACAGTCGTTGATGCCGATGATTTAATTGCAGAAGTGATTCAAGAAGCGACCAATAACAGTGCTGAAAGGGGAGAAGTCGCTGATTTTTCAATAGAAGAAAGAGCTGAAATCAATAGAAAAGTGGGCATGGCAGCCTTAAAATACCACATTGTGAAGGTAAATCCTAAAAAACGGATGGTTTTTGACCCGCAAGAGTCCGTGGATTTGCAAGGACAAACGGGACCCTATATTCAGTACAGTTATGTGCGGATTAATGGCGTTTTAAAGAAAGCCATCAATGAAGGTTTAAATCTTTCTGAAAAAGTGCGTTATGATAAATTAGAGCCACAAGAGAAAGATTTAATATTTAAAATATACGAATATCCAAAAGCCATTGAGGAAGCAGCCGCAACTTATGACCCCTCAGTAGTAGCGAATTATTGTTACGATTTGGCAAAATCTTTTCATAAATTTTGGCATGATTTGTCTATTTTTAATGCAGATACTGAGGGGGTAAAAATCTTCCGTTTACAACTTTCTCAAATGGTCGGTCATGTTTTAAAACACGGCATGGATTTGTTAGGAATTGAAATGCCCGAAAAAATGTAAGGCGGAACTCCAGTTCCGCAAATAAATACTAAATTTCGACTTAATGACGTATAATTTTAAAATACAGAGGATGATAGCCTTTCTACTTAATGCTATAATTATTGGTATAATATTGAGTAATGTTTTAAGCAGTGATTCAGATAAATCACCAATAATTTTCATGGTATTTTATTCTATTCTTTTTTTTCTGAATTTAATGATTATGCTTATTTTAAAAGGATTTAAGTTAATTCAAGCAAGGATATTTAAAGAGACGACAATTGTGCTTTTTACTTTATTTATTCCACTTATAATTTTTATTTCAGAATATTGAAGTTATATAGAATTAGCTAAAAAACGTGTTAGAGAAAGAGTTTCAAGGGGCGGTCATAATATTGAAAATGATGTGATAGAAAGGCGTTATGCAGCAGGTTTGAAGAACTTTTTTCATTTGAATGAAAAAAATGAAAAAGCTAAAATTGCATTCTATACGGATAAATTTGTATCGGCTTCGGGGAAAGGTGCAGGATTACTGTATTATTGTATTAAAGCCTTAGGAACAGATTTAGATGAAACTAAAAAGCTGAGCTACATTAAGTCTACTCTTAGTAATTCGCAATCAAGAATCAATGAAATAAAAAAATATATTCCTTATCTCATTGAGAAATTTAGAAAATCAAATACAGCTTACGATAGTGTGAGAATTTTACAACAAGAGAATATCAAACAAAAACTAAAAAGGGAAGAAGAATATGTCGAAAAACTTGAAAAAATGATTGTTAACGACTAATCTTTTCTCACATTTTTGGGCTATTCATACTCAAAATTTAAAGAAGTTAGCATAAAAAATCGGAAGACAGTAATCTGCTTCCGATTTTTTATGACTTTTAAAATATCTTATTACTCTATTTTATGATTTCCTCTCTTTCGGTGAAAATCACACCATAGTCTTTTAATTCTTCTAAAACAGGCTCGTAAACCTCTTTATTGACTGGAATATTAACGCCAATTGAGTTGATTTTACCCAACATGACGTGTTTTACGAAAATACCAATCGGTAAACCTACTAATCTCGACATGGCAGTATTGTTGCCATCAGTGCCTTTCATTACTAAAGTAGAAGTGAGGCGTCGATTCTGACGAGCAATTTCATATTCATACTCATGTTGCATAATCACCATATCTTTTTCATCGTCCTTGAGTTTCCATTTTTCAAGCAATAGATTTTCGAGGATGAGCGCCGGTGTAGCGCTTTTCATTCTGATTTTCCGCTTACTGAAAAGACCCAACCACTCTAATTTTTTGATAACATCCGAATCAGGCGTTTCTCCGATTAGATTAGCCACTTTCTCTTTTACGGAGTTTCCTGTAGTATTATTAATCATGTAGGAATCCATGAGCTCATGATAAGTAATTTCCTCGGAATCCAGAATTGGGAATGACGCATCCGTCAAACCAATTTTAACTAAAGCATCCCACGCTTTACAAAAACCTTTGTAGCGAATGGTACCCCGTGTGAGGTTATTGATGGGACCTAAATCATACAAATCGCGATACAAGAGTGAGTCGCGGTTCACATACGATTCAAATTCACCTTCAACACCCGGAACTATGAGCGGTTTCGCCATCGTGAAAATGCGGTTGTAGGGCACGTATTTGAGTTTACCGTCCTCCAAATACTGTGCTGTACCTTGTCCCGCCGAAACCACGTTGCGTGGATTCCACGAAAACTTGTAATGCCACGGATTGTCATCGCTTTCAGGAGCGACTAAGCCGCCTGTGTGTGAACGAAAAGATTTTAATCTACCGCCTTTTGCTTTTATTTCATCTATTTTTTGCTTGCCACTCATGTGATCAATACCAGGGTCAAGACCCATTTCACCCATGAAAATCAAAGCCCTTTCACGTGCTTCATCGCCCAATGCGTACAATTGTTTCGAGATATATGACGCTGTAATAAGGTGCTTTTTTAATTTTAAACAATCCTGAGCAACTTCTAAGTGCAAATGAGCGGGTAAAAGTGAAACCACTACATCAGCTCTCGCAATCAATTCTCGGCGGTCATTTACCTTCGTCGCATCAAGCCATGTTCCTCTTCCGTTCGGATGCCCGTTTATCTTTTTTACAGCCAACTCATGATCAGCATCCGCAACAGTTACAAACCAGTTATAGGTTTTAGCTTGTTCAAGTACATAATTAATAAGGGCATTTGCTGAGCGACCTGCTCCAATAATTAAAATATTATTCATTACAGTTGTTTTATAAAATTTTGGTTCTCATTAGCCTTCATTTGTGCCAATATCAACAATGATAATTAATTGAAAGCGTAAAAGTACAAATTTTGCTATTTTTATGCCGCTTTAACTAACACTTTTTAATTCATTAAAAAAAAACTCAATTTAAGTAAATCATGAAAAATACTAAATTTTACTCAATTCTACTAATGATTACCTGTTTTTCTCTTTCAATGAAGGCTCAAACCAGTATTTTTACGGATAGTCTCGCCAAAAATTACGATAAAAATACAATTTTATTGCAAAATGGCTTTTTTGAAAAAAATGGAGAAAAAATCAATTATGGCATTTTTAAGTACAATTTGAAAAAGGAAATGAATAAATTCATCATGTCGGGTAGAGAATTTAAACGATATGAAAATAAAAAATGGTTGAGTTGGGGCAGTACAGTAGTTGGTTTCGGTCTTTTACTTACTTCTGTGAAAGACCGTAAAATTAATTGGACACAATATGCCA
The DNA here is from genome assembly GCA_031424515.1 of Saprospiraceae bacterium. Taxonomy (GTDB): domain Bacteria; phylum Bacteroidota; class Bacteroidia; order Chitinophagales; family Saprospiraceae; genus JAAFJT01. Next base: position 7,682 of record JANPHO010000240.1, on the reverse strand, counting down.
TCGGGACAGGTTTGATAGTTTTATCTTTTCCGATATCCAACCAAAGCAGTAATCATTATAACAGAGCGATTTGGTTCTATAACAGGGAGGCTATACTGAGGGGCCAGTGAAATAAATTTGATTTGCATAAAATTGAGGATTTAACCGACATAAATCGGGATAAGTCATTACAGATATTAACTTTGCGTACCTTTTAAAAAGGGAACAGTGTATTGCGTCTTAAGTTGTAGAATGATAAATTTTAAAAGAGAATGACAGTTAGAGAAAATGACATTCAGTACCTTTGCATTGGGCACTCCTGTCATGATTTGTTAAATGGTAAAAATATATTGGGTGGGACAACATCTTATTCAAGTATAGTGGTCAAGCAATTGGGCTGGAAAGTGGGCGTTTTAACGAGTGTGGGCAGCGATTTTGAGTTTTTTGATGTATTTGAAAAGCAAAATATCTCATTTCACAATAAACTTGCTGATAAAACCACCGTTTTTGAAAATATTTATGAAGGCAGTAACAGGATTCAATTTATTCATGCGCGAGCTGAAACGCTGTTTCCCGAGGATGTTCCAGCAGAGTGGTTGAATGTACCCGTTGTGCAATTTAGTTTAATTGCGGATGAAGCGGATTTTAGTTTATTGAAGACTTTCCCCAATGCACTTGTCGGGGTCACTATTCAAGGCTGGTTGCGTAAATGGGATGAAAAAGGGCAGGTTTCAGCCAAACCAATGGATTGGGTGCAACTCAAAGCCGCCAATCTGGTCATCATGAGCGATGCCGATATTCAGGGTTTTGAGTACGCCATTCCTGAAATAGCTTCGTATGTGGATGTGTTGGTGATGACACAAGGGGCAAATGGAGCAACAGTTTTTAACGATGGGAAAGAGTTTCATTTTCCATCGTATCCGATTGTGGAAGTAGATTCAACGGGAGCAGGTGATGTTTTTACGGCTGCTTTTATGGTTAAATATGCTGAAACCAAAGACATTGCCTTAGCATCCGGTTTTGCTCATTCGGCAGCATCATTTGTGGTAGAAGGCATCGGTATCAATAATTTAACGGAAATAGAGCGCATTAATGACCGCTTTGAAGACTATAAAAAGCGGTTTTTATTCGTTTAAAATATAAAAATACTGAGGGGGGGGCTTGCAATCTTTCCTCTAACATCCAACAACTAACATTTAACATCACTTTTTATGCACGATTTCATTGACTTTTTTCTTCATCTCGATAAACACGTTGAAAGCTTTTTTATCAACTATAAAACGCTTTCGTATTTCATCATTTGCTTAATTCTATTTTGTGAAACGGGATTGGTGTTTACCCCTTTTTTACCGGGTGATTCTTTGCTCTTTGCTGTGGGTGCTACCATTGCAAAAATTGGTATTTTACAAGTCGAAATAGCCATTCCTTTGATGTTTTTAGCCGTGATATTAGGCGATAATGTCAATTATTTCATGGGTAAAAAAATAGGAAAACGGCTTTTTGAAACCAATCATCCTTTGCTTAAAAAAGTACTAAAACCCGAATATCTCGTTAAAACCGAGGCTTTTTACGAAAAGCATGGCGGTAAAACGGTCATAATGGCTCGTTTTATACCAATAGTGCGGACATTTGCGCCTTTTGTGGCGGGTATTGGAGCGATGGATTATCGTAAATATATTGGATTTTGTTTAGGTGGTGGTGCTTTGTGGGTAACTGCTTTGACATTATTGGGCTTTTATTTTGGTAAAACTGAGTTCGTTAGTAAAAACTTTGAACTCGTAATTTTAGGAATCATTTTTATCTCAGTTTTACCAGCCGTTATTCAAGTCGTTTCTTCAAAATTGAAAGGGTAGGTCTAAATGTTTATTAGAGAAATCCAAGTTTTGTGGTATTAAAATTTTTATCTATTAACCCCATCGCTTTAGCGTGGAGCAAATAGAATAACCATATTTAAGGCTTTAGCCGATAAAATTTCAATATAAATCATGAGATATTAGTGGCTAAAGCCCCAAAGGTGCTTTTATTGGAACCCCACGCTAAAGCGGTGGGGTTAGTAGATACAAGATTTTTGATACCACAAGACTTAGATTAGAGAAATCAAAAAATGAAATTTGAGTTAACCATTTTAGGCACCAGTGCGGCTGTTCCTTATCGAGATAGGTATTTGGCAGCTCAAGTTTTGAATATCCAAGAGCAATTGTTTTTGATTGATTGTGGCGAGGGTACTCAATTTCAGATGATGAAATTTCAAGTGAAAAAAATGAAAATCAATCAGATTTTCATCTCACATTTGCATGGCGACCATTTTTTCGGCTTGTTTGGCGTGCTGACTTCTATGGCGATGATGGGTAGAAAAAATGCGATTGATATATTTGCGCCCGTCGGTTTGGAAGAAATAGTAAAAGTCGTTTTTCAAAATTCATTTTATAAATCTCCTTTCCCCATTCGTTTTTTTGAAATCAATGTACATGAAAATTTACCGCTTATTTTTGAAAATGCACAAGTCGAGGTTTTTTCATTTCCATTAAAACACAGAATACCAACAGTTGGCTTTCTTTTTAAAGAGAAAATACTGCCTCGTAACATTATTGCGGATAAAATATCCCAATACAATATCCCTTTTGAAGCCATAAAAGCCATTAAAAACGGCTCAGATTATATCTATACAGAGGTTTCACACCCCGAGAACTCGGCTGGGGTATGCATTCTCAATTCTGAGTTGACAATTGACCCACCCAAGCCCCGTTCTTTTGCTTATTGCTCAGATACGGCTTATTCTGAAACAGTCATTGAAGCCGTTAAAAACGTGGATTTACTGTATCATGAAGCCACTTTTGGGCATGAAATGGCTGCTCACGCTTCCGTTACGGGACATTCTACAGCATTTGAAGCGGGCACAGTTGCGCATAAATCACAAGCAAAAAAGCTCATAATTGGGCATTTTTCAAGCAGATATGAGCAACTTGACCCACTTTTAAATGAAGCTAAAGCTATTTTCCCAAATACAGTTTTAGGGATTGATGGTTTGACTTATGCTGTGGATTTGAAAAGGGGAGATGATTCGTAAAACTCATAGGTAAGGGAATGTTGAGCAGCTCACTGGCTTCGTTCAATTATTAATCAAGTGAGCGCATTTTGCGCCATCGAGCTCTGCATGAATAAGCTTGTAGTGGACTATTCGCGCCATTACAGGCGTAACCGCTGCTGATTAAAGTTAATAAATGTTGATGATAAGTTGTAATGTTGAATGTTGTTTGTCTCGCCCGAACAAAAGTACAGCAAAGAACAAAATGCTCATTGTTATTCCGTCTGCGCAACTTGCACAAACCCAATGTTAGCGGTATGGCATTCGACTTCAAACAATTTTATTCTGAAAACTTTTTCAAAACCGCCATTGCTTTTTCAGTGTCTTTTTTGTCAACAAAAATATGGTCGTGATAGAAAGCTGCAACTACATTACAACTTATTCCGTTGTCAGAAAGTGCTTTTGAAAATGCTGCTGTTAAACCAACGGCTTCCAAAGAAGAATGTACAGTCAAGGTAATCCAAGAAGAAATAAAAGAATATTCAAGTTTTAATGTGTCCGCTATTTCTTTTTTTACAATGATTGTAAGTGCTTCGTCCTCTTTAAAAATTAATACTGTGTCTTTTAGGTTTACTGATGTTAAGTCTTTTATACAGCAAAAAACAAATTCACCAATGTTTAATTTGGGTTTCATTGTTTTTAATAATATGTCTAAATTTGATTCTCCTATCATTTTTTTGCTCTATTTAAATGATTTAAAAGTCCTATTGCGGAAACAAGTGTCCAACTACCCTCAAGTATTATGAAGGGTAAATATTTTAAAAGTATAGAAGCAAAACATGCTATACTTGCTCCAATTAGATTTAAAAGTAAATAAGTCAAGCTGTCTTTTTTAATAATGTCTCGAAGATTTAAGAAGTATGCAATTAGCAAGATTGTCACACCAATAAAACCTGTCTAATCTGTTTCTGTCATACGAAATGTCTATTTATGTTTACCGCTAACGAACAGGGCTTTGTGCAGGCAAGGCATTGTTGATTGTCCAGCCCGGAACTGAAGCCCAATAAAGAAATAAAAGTACAAGATAACAACTAAAAGTCCAACAGAATTTCGTCTGCCGAAACCGCTGCTGATAGCTAACTACAGCCGATGACTACAACGTCCAGCCACACTTGCAGCAATACCCATGTTATGGGCAGTACATCATCATCGGTATGTATTATCAAAATCGAGGTGTCGATTTCAAGAAATTGTCTAAGGCATCAATGGACGCTTTTGGTTGATCTAACCAAAACATGTGTCCTGCATTTGGAATCCAAACCATTTTAGAATTTTTAATATTGTAAACAAACTGCATGGTGGCCTCTTTAGGAACTAAAGTTCTCTCACCCTCAATAACAATTGTTGGTACATTTATTTGTTTAAGCATTGGCCGAAAATCGTAAATTTCCCCAAAAGAACTAAAACAATAAAGCAGAGTACTATAAATACTTTTTAATGCTAAAGGCGAGTATGTGTAAATTGTTCCTCTTGCCCTGTCAAAATGAGAAGGGACTAAAACATATGCTGGAACAATTAATGAATCCAAGGTTTTCCATAAACCTTGAAGCTCATTATCTTTTGCAATTGTCCATAAGCTGTCAATCTTTCGTATTTTTTGATTCGTTTCTTCTCCCAAATGTGAGCTGAATGTTTCCTCTCGTTGCTTTTTGTCAATATTGTTTGTCCACATAGGGCCTAGAAGAGCCATGCTTTCAACATTATTTGGGAATTGGTATGCGTAAAAACTGCAGATTCCTGCACCCCATGAAACACCTGCAAGTGATAACTTGTTTATGTTGAAGTGTTTTCGCAATGCCTCTAAATCTGCCACAAAACTGCTCATTGTCAGTTTTGTACTATCCTTTACCAATTCTGACCGCCCACAACCTCTTTCATCGTAACTTATAAAAGTGTAACCCCTTTCAGCTATTACTTCATAGTCTAATGCCGCATCTTCTATTCCAATGGGTCCGCCATGAACAAAAACTAAAGTGTCCTTTCCTGAACCAACTATTCTATAAAAAAGCTGTACACCATCCTCACCTTGAAAATATCCTTGTTTCAATTTCTGTTTGTCAGGTGCTGGTGGTAGCGGTGCTTGTTGGGGTGGTAAAGATGTGGAAAGTGCCTGTGATGGTGGTGATGGAGAAAGGCTCATCTTTTTTGGGCCGTCAGTATTTGCACATGAAACGAATATAAGTGCTGAAACGAACATTAAGAATATAGAACAAATATTGTTCAATGTTTTATTAATCATGTTTGACATTTTTTGAGTTGTCATTGTATTGCCCATAACGTAAAGGGCTTTGTGCAGGTTGGTAAATAGCATTTCGTCTGACCATAACCGAAGTTGATAATTGCAATATAGCTGATGTATTATTCATTAGCCGAATTTATAACGTCAAGCTGGAACTGCAGCAAAATAGTAGTATAAATGTTGAGGCTTTATTCCGTCTGCCCAACTTGTACAAAACCCCATGTTGTGCGTTCGCCTTTATTTGCTTTGTTCTTTTGCCCACTCATCCATATAGGTTTCAAATGCCGATAATGGCATAGAACCACCCAATAATATGGTATCGTGAAAGCTTTTAATATTGAATTTTGTTCCCAAGCTTTTTTGATATTTTGCTTTTAACTCTTTTATTTTTAGCTCACCTATTTTGTAAGAAACTGCTTGACCAGGGTCGGCCATATAACGTTCTGTTTCTTTAATAGCTTCTTTTTCTTCAGTTCCACCTTTTTCCATCATATATTTTACAGATTCCTCTTTGGTCATTTTACCAGTATGTAAGCCCACATCTGTTACCAATCTTATAGCTCTGAAAATTTCCTTTTTTAATGCTCCTAATTTTTGATATGGGTCTGTGTATAATCCCAATTCTTCACCTAAAGATTCAGCGTACAAACCCCAACCTTCTGAGAAAACTGAATACAGGGCAAACTTCCTAATTTTTGGTACGTTTTCATTTGCTAATTGCAAACTAAATTGAAAATGATGACCAGGAATTGCCTCATGCAAGAAAAGTGCCTCCATTTCGTTTTTGTTGTACTTGGTAGCATCCACAATTGGCACATTAAAAAAGCCTGGCCTGCTGCCATCTAAAGCTCCTGGAGAATAGCCATGCGATGATGAAGCTGCCTTAAATTTTTCTACGGCTTTTACTTCAAATGCTGATTTGGGCACAATATTGAATAACTTTTTTAAGTTCGGTTCAATTTTAGGATAAATAGCTCGGTAACCTTCCAAAACTGCTTCATCGGTTGTAAAAGGAAAAAATTGCTTTTCTGTTAAAGCATAATTAAAAAATGCATTCCTGTCGCCCTTAAAGCCTACTTTAGTTTTAAGTGCATCAATTTCTTGGGTAATTCTTTCTACTTCTTTTAAACCCGTTTGGTAAATTTCTTCTGGTGTTTTATTGGTTGTGGTGTTAACTTTAAGAAAATATTGATACATTTCAGCACCATTAGGCAAATCATTGTTGCCTGATGTAATTCTTGCTTTTGCTAGGTAAGTGTTTTTCAAATAATCAGCTAGTTTTTGGTATGTAGGTATAATCTTATTGTTTACAGCGTTTGCATAAGCCAACTTCAATCTTGCCTTTTCTATTTCTGAAAAATGTGCAGGCATATTTTTAACAGGGCCATAAAATATATTCTTAGCTGTATCTGAAACCGTTTGGGCTTCTAATTGAGGAATCATTATTAATACTAAAGCTTTGGGTAGTACCATACCGACGGCAATACCTTTATTAAAATTAGCGATGGCAGTATCTGCCCAATCAACAAAACCATTAATTCTCTTTAACCAATTTTCATAATCTTTCACTGTTTTAAATGGCTGAATGTCATTTCCTGATCCATAAGTCGGTAAGTTTTTAGGTAAACCTTGATTAAAGGGTAAATATTCTAAATGAAATTTTTCCTTTGCTAAAGCCTCATTAATTTGCAGACTAATGATGTCAAAAGAAATTTTGTCGAAAGCGTTTAATGAAGCTCTGTTAAAGGCTTTTAGTAAATTTTGATATTTTATATTAAAATCATGTAATTTTTTTAAGTAGGGTACAGAAATATCATTAGGTAATAAATCATTATACCTAATGTCGCCTCTTCTAGTTGCATTAATTGGAGAGAATAAAAGCCTCTCCTCGGAATAGTCATCTAAGAGCTTGTTAAAAGCTGTATTGTTTGCAGGTGTTTGGGCAAAAAGTAGAGCTGTTGAAAATATCCCAATTATTGTAAAAGCAATTTTAAAAAAGTTTTGTTTTGATTTCATATTTTGATTGTATTTTAAGGGTATAAGGTGACGCACAACGAACAGGTATTGCTGCAGGTGTGGAATTCATTGCTTGTCCTGCCCGGAACTGCTGCTCAATAAAGATTTAAAAGTACAAGATAACAACTAAAAGCCCAACAGAATTCCGTCCGCCGAAACCGCTGCTGATAGCGAACTGCAGCCGAAGGTTACAACGTCAAGCCACACTTGCAGCAATACCCATGTTGTGTGCAGCCTTTTCACTTGGTTTTGTTTATATCCAGTTAATTAATTTTCTGTAGCCGACGACTAAACGAAATAAAACTTTTGATGGTTCCATTTTCGTCTCTTTCAAATTTTAATTCTTCAGCTAACGTTTTATCA
>JANPHO010000239.1:0-2512 GCA_031424515.1 Saprospiraceae bacterium | reverse complement strand
AAATGAAAACGTCATATTTGCGTTTCATTCCGCAACCGAATTAAAATAATTCCCACCTAACCGTGCCACCGCTTGGAGCGGTGGCACGGATTTTAAACTAATTCACAATGTTTCCACACGCCGAAAATACTGAAATGGTGCTTCAATCGGCACTCATTTACGCTACAAGTTACATCCGAAATTTGGACAATTCCCCTGTCAGTCGCACCGAAACACAACCTTTGGAGGTAAAATTACCCGAAAATGGCTGGGGTACTGAGGGGGTCATCGAGTATTTTCAACAACACTGCGAACAGTATCTTGTTGCCTCTTCGGGTGCGCGGTATTGGGGTTTTGTGACGGGAGGGACTACGCCAGCGGGTATTGTAGGTGATTGGCTAACAAGTGTTTTTGACCAAAACACTCAGAATCTGAAAGGCAATGGAGATGTTTCAGCGGTCATCGAAGATGCCACTATTAAACTCCTTTTAGACCTTTTTGAATTACCTAAAAATGACTTTACAGGCGGATTTGTAACGGGTGCAACCATGTCCAATTTCACTTGTTTGGCAGTTGCAAGGCAGTGGTTGGGTAAGCAGTTGGGTAAAAATATTGCATTGGATGGGGTTTCAGAATCTTTGAAAACATTGACCGCTACACCCCATTCATCGGCAGTAAAATCACTGTCAATGTTAGGCTTGGGTAGTAAAAATTTTATTAAAATTAAAACACCTGCTGACCGTGAAAGCATTGATAATCAAGACCTTATACAACAAATTGAGTCTTTAAACGGTCAACCTTTTGTACTCATCACAAGCGGTGGCACCGTCAATACCGTTGATTTCGACGATATGAAATTCATTGCTGAGTTGAAAAAGAAATATAATTTTTGGTGGCATATTGATGCGGCGTTCGGTGGTTTTGTCGCATTTACTGAAGGGTATCGACATCTCGTCGAAGGTTGGGAATTAGCGGATAGCATCTGCATTGATGGACATAAATGGCTCAATGTCCCCTACGATAGTGCCTTCTTTTTCACTCGAAAAGAACACGCCCCATTACAAGTTGAAACGTTTCAAAATGCGAATGCACCCTATTTAGGCAATCCATTTGACAATTTTTCGTACCTCAATTTTGGACCCGAAAATTCACGCCGTTTCCGAGCGTTGCCGACGTTTTTCACCCTTTTGGCTTACGGAAAAGAAGGTTATAAAAAAATCGTGAATGACAATATTTATCATGCACAACGTTTCGGACAGCTTTTAATTGAAACCAATCAATTCGTACTCACTGCCCCCGTGCGGGTGAATGTGGCTTGTTTTACTATTAAAAATAAAGAAAACGATAAAAAAGCCATTGACGAACTTCTGACCGCCCTCGCAAAAGATGGAAAAGTATTCGTCACACCCACTTTTTACAATAATCAATGGTGCATACGAGCAGCTTTTGTGAATTGGCGAACTACAGAGAAGGATTTGGACGTGGCGGTGAAGTCGTTTAAAAAAGCTCTTGAGTCACTACATTAAAATCTGACAAGGCAGGAGATGCACTACAAATCATATCGCCATGACAAATTTGAACATCATAAGGGGATGTATAGGCATGAATGGTTTTAGAATTAGGGTAAATTTGCCAAACAACTTGGACTCCATCCGTAAAATATTGCTCTAATTTCAATTGAATTTCATCTGCTTTGTCATTTTTTGAAATAATTTCAATAACAAAGGGGCTGATACTGGGATATAAATCTTCTTTTTCTTTTAGTTGTTCGGCAGTTAAATAAGCTAAATCGGCTACTCGATTGCGATTAGCGGAAGGTAAAAACATCGTTACTTCCCAAGCCAATGCACCGTCTTCTTTATAGGCATTGGTTTGAGAAAAAAGGCGAGTTAATTTATCAGCAATGCTTAATTGGCTTCTGTTCATAGATAAGCGGGGAGTTTTCTCTACAATACCGTTGTTCCACTCATAGCAATAACCATCTTCTCTATCTGCATATTGGCGATAAAAAGTTTCAATTGAAATAGAGCGTTTGTTTTTTACCTTTTTTTCAATTGGTGAAATTTGCGTTGCTAAAGCAGTCATAAATTATATTTTAAAAACAAAGTTAACTATTCTTTTAAAATAATACAATTGAACCCTTGTTTTAAAAATCGGAGAACTATGAAAAAATTTACAGACACATGATGTGGGGAATATTTTTAGAATAGAGGATTTAGAAAATAGACGGTATAATATGCATTATATATGAGGCTGTATCATTTTTGAAATCCACAACCGTAATGTGTGTATTATCATAATTATGATGTTTTTCAATAATAACACCTAAAAATGTATCATTTTTACTTATAATTCCATTATTACTTAACATTAAAGGTGAATTACAGCAAGGGTCAAGGTCAAACGATATTACATCTTTAAAAATGGAGCTAAAATTATTACAATTTTTCCATGTATTTTCCCTTATGAATTGAGTTGGCACTCTATACATATTCAGCCAAAGTACAAAGGTTAAAATCCCAAGAACTAACTG
>JANPHO010000238.1:0-2627 GCA_031424515.1 Saprospiraceae bacterium | reverse complement strand
TATTATTTTTCAAACGGTTAAACATATCCAAAGAAGCAACACTATCAACCGTCGGTATGCGCCAAAAACGATTTGGTGTAACGGGGAAAGGCTCATGAATACGTAATTCGGCATCTATTCTTCTGGAAACCAATGTATTATAATTAGTAATACATTTTGATAAGCGGTCGGGGTCAGCGTTTAAATCCAAGCGGGAGGACATGAAATAAGTCGGCGAAAGCGTTTGAGCGATAACGCCTGTAATGCCTGGCGTTGCGCCGAGACTATTCGCAGCATAATTTTTTAAAGCCGAAATAATGCTCGTAAAGCCACTACCTTGCGAAAAACCCACGCCAAATAGTTTAGTTGTTGTCGTTATTTTGCCGCGCATTCTGAATGTATCCAGTATTTTATCAATATTTTGGATGTCTGGATTTGTCGCAAATGTAGTACTATTACTCCATTGCCAAGGCTGTGTACCTCCTGTAATGCGGTCGGTACTTTCGGTTGACAGTGCCGCGTAACCTTTTGCGACGGCGTAATTGAGGAACATTCGGTTTTCAATTTTATTGAACCAACTGCCGCCATTGCCGTTTGAGCCGTGAAAAAACAGAATTAGGCCTTTCAAATTGGCTGGAGTAGTAGGAAAATATGCATAAACATTGCTGCCATTTATCTTTTCAGCCGTATTTGTCCAATTCGGGGCTGAGGAATAAACAGGCGTTAAAACGGTATTTGACCGCATATTTTTAACAATCGTCGCCATACAAAACGTGTCTGACAAAGGGGCATTCGTTGACCAACGCTCAAAAATAAAGTTTTGCGGTGTTGGATTTGCCAATACAAAAGCACTGTCTCCCGTGGCGTAATTGCCGCCACCAAAACCATTGCTGACGGTTAAATTGATGGTTTGAGCGAGAGAAAGGCTTGAAACATAGAAGAAAACAACAAAAAGTAATAATTTTTTCATTTCGATAAAGCGTTTAAAATGAATGAATTAATCCATTTTTAGACCTACCAAATCGTCGAAGGTTTAAATATTAGCTTGCTCGTTTGAGCTTTAAATCAGGCTTAAATACTGAGGGTGTGCCTCATCGTATTAAGTTTAGTTAGCATTATTGTATCCATTGAACAAAGTTCTTCGCATGGACAAAATAGCCTCGTTAATACTTGGACTTGATGCGTTAGCAATAACAATAATGGCTATTTTCTTCTCTTTATAAAGTATTGTATGACAATAAAAAGTACCTGTACTGCCGTTGTGCGTGCTGACTAATCCATGGGTATTTTTGCCATTACCCCAACCCAAAGCGTAGTTTTCGTTCCCAAAGTGCATTTTTTCATACATCTCTTTTTTCAAGTAATTATCACTGCCGCAAAGCCCTTTTAAATGCCCTTGAATAAAGGTGGCATAGTCTAAAATGTCCATGGATACATTCCCTGCGGGTGATACAAAGTTTTCTAATTTATAAGGGTTATTGGGTGCCAATGCTTGCAAAGTATCCGTACCGTTGAGCCAATGTCCCCATGCATTGTTTACATTTTCTTTATTGGGAAAGCCTATAAAGTAGCTTGATATTTTCAATTCTTTAAAAGTTTCTTCAACCAGTTTTTCCCACGATTTTTTTGAAACCTTCTCTAACATCGCTGCCGCAAGCACATATCCTGCATTAGAATACGTAAAATTTCCTATGTTTAGCAATGTATCGTGTGCTAGCGTATAAGCCGCAAAAGCCAATCTTTGCTCTGGCACATTACTTTCAAGTTTGGGTAAGGTCAAGTATTCTGCCCCACTTGTGTAGGCTTTGATGCCTGCGGTATGGTTCAGCAATTGCTCCAATGTGACGTTTTTAAATTTAGAGTGTACCGTTTTTTTCAACTCTGGTATAACCTCAATTAACGCACTATGCCACTTAATTTTTCCTTCTTCGACCAATTTAGCCGCAATGAAACTGGTAATAGCTTTGGTGTTTGAGCCAAGATGAAATTTGGTTGTCAATTGAACGGGCGTTCCGTTGACGTTTTTATTAACGCCAGCAACACCATTTATGAGCGTATCCAATTTGACAACTGATACTGCAACGGCGGGAATTTTGTTATTTAGGATAAATGTGTCCAATGTATATTGCAGATTTATGGGTACTTTATTTTGAGCATAACTGCTTATACAAATAAGCGTTAAAAGGGTAGTGGTAATTTTATTCATAATGACATCTTGAATTTTACGATAGAAACGACCTAATTCCAAATTATTGAACCCGCTTATGCAGATAGGGCAACCTGCACAAGCGGGTATTTTTCAGCAACTATTAACAACTATTGCCTTTATTGAGTGAAAGGGACGTTCTGAAACTCACCTTCTTTGAACTCGACACTACCAGTTGCATTTGCCGCTTGAAAGGTAAAAAATCCCGAAATGACTTTGTTCTGCACATCGTAAGTCGTGATTTGCATCGTTCCTTTTCGGGTCGCATCCGTGTTGTAATTTACCAAATTACCAGTGCCATCGAGTGCGGTGTAAACTGCCTTGTTGACGGTAGTGCCACCCAATTCATACATGCCGACTGCTGTAACCGACCCCACAAATAGGGTGATTTTATCGGCTCGTGGCGTCGTTGACGTGCCGAGATTGCCCGACGCAAACACCG
>JANPHO010000237.1:0-8246 GCA_031424515.1 Saprospiraceae bacterium | reverse complement strand
TTTTATTAAAATCCTGCCGCTTGTTTTACTCGTGATTGTCGGGCTTTTTAATTTAAATACAGCTAATCTTCATTGGGAAGGATTTCCGACTTTTGATAAATTGGGAACAGCGTCTCTTATCCTATTTTTCGCATTTATTGGCGGCGAAACAGCTTTAAACATCAGTGGTGAAATGAAAAACCCGAGTCGAACGGCTCCTTTAGGTTTATTACTGGGGGTAGTCAGTATTGTTGTTTTTTTCTCTTTGATTCAAATAGTGGCGCAAAGCACATTGGGCACAGATTTGATTCAGCAAAAAGCGCCTTTAGCGGCGGTGGCGGGCACATTATTCGGTAATTGGGGCACTCAGATGTTAATTGCTTGTGGTGTTATCGCTATTTTCAGTAGTCTGAACTCGATTGTATTGGTATTTTCAAGAGCCATGTTTGCCGGTGCCAATGACGGTTTATTGCCCAAGTTTTTATCAAAAGTACACCCCAAATACGCCACGCCGCATTTGACAATTATTGCGTTTTCACTCATTTCATTCCTCATGGCTTTTTCGGGTGGATTCAAACAATTACTGGTTTTGGCGACTATTTCGACCCTGTTTTTGTACGTGGGCGTTGCTTTAGCGGCAATCAAGTTTAGATTATCCAGCGATACAGCATATCCGGCTTCTTTTTTATCACCTGGCGGGCTGTCCATCCCTATTTTAACCTTGGTAGTTCTCACGTGGTTTATCTTTCAATCAAAGCAAGAAGAGATAGTGGCGTTGGGTATATTTCTGCTTATATTATCCGCGATATATGTTTTAAAAGTGTTTTTAAAAGACAGAAGCTTGAAATAGGCAAAGAGGTGATTCGAGACCCCCTCAGTATTTTATCCTTTTTCGAGCAAAAAATAGAAGATTTAAGCGAGATACTCAAGTCAAAGCTGTAATTAAGAACGCATTGCCGAAATTTAACTTTTGGGATTGAATCGGAAAGCCTTCGCATCACGCGAAGTGTTTTGTGTTTTTAAGCGTGTTAAAATATGGGTTTGGACAAAATAGGGGAGACCCCCTCAGTATTTGTACACAAAATGCTTTCAAAATTGTTATTTTTAACCCATTCTACTTTACTAATTAAACTTCAATTACAATGCGATTAACCTCTGTTTTTAGGATTCTTTCTTTTATGATATTCCTGTTGCCTTTACGTAACGCTCAAGCGCAGGGTACCCGTTTATTGCGCCAACCCAGCCTCAGCGATACCCACGTTGCGTTTGCTTACGGAGGTGACATATGGGTAGCAGAGCGCAACGGAAGCCAAGCACGGCGTATTACGAGTACTACTGCCGTTGAAAGTGAGCCGCACCTTTCACCTGATGGTCAGTGGATAGCGTTTACTTCTAATCGGTCGGGTAGTAATGCGGTATTCGCGGTTTCGGTTAATGGTGGCGATGCCAAACGCTTGACGTGGCATCCGGCTCCTGCTTTAGTCCGAGGATGGAGCACCGATGGCAAAAGTATCTTGTACGCTTCTAACCGTGAAACTGCGCCCAATCCTCATAATCGCCTATGGCGCATTTCGGCGGAAGGCGGTGTGCCACAGTTGCTTACCAAACAATGGAGTTTTGACGGCAGTTATGCACCCGATGGCAATTTGATAGTTATTGATAAAATGTCTCGTTGGGACGTAGAATGGCGGGGCTATCGCGGAGGACAGAATACATCCTTAATTATCCTTGACTTAAAAACATCGAAGGAAGAACTATTGCCTAACGAAAAAACCGCCGACATCCAACCCTTATGGCTCGGCGATAATATTTATTTTCTCTCTGACCGTGATTTTACCAGTAATATCTGGGCGTACAATACTAAAACAAAAGCCCTTTCACAAATAACCAGTTTTAAAGGGTCAGATGTAAAGTCTTTGGCAGGTAAAAAGAATACCCTCATTTTTGAAAGAGAAGGCTATTTATCTACGCTTGAGTTGCCCAACAAAGCCGTTAAACAATTGGAAATAAATGTTACGGGCGATTTCCCGTGGGCGGCCACTAAATGGGAAGACGTGTCGATTTCGGCTAAATCAGCTTCTCTATCGCCCAATGGCAAGCGGGTTATTATGGAATCAAGGGGCGATATTTTTACAGTCCCCGCTGAATTTGGCAATACGCGCAACATTACTGAAAGCTCCAACACGGCTGACCGTGCGCCAATATGGTCGCCAAAAGGAGATAAAATTGCTTGGTTTTCGGATGCTAATGGCAAAGAATATTCGCTAATGCTATCGGCGCAAGATGGAATGACCAAACCTGAATCCATTTCGATTGGTGAATCTAAAATGGCGTGGAATCCTACTTGGTCACCCGATGGCAAGCACATTGCTTTTGTGGATAATAAGGTTAGGCTGCGGGTGGTCAATTTGGAAACGAAAACCACGCAAACTATTGACATCGGCGGCATCAATATTGAGCGCACTGCGATAGAATTACGCTGGTCGCCCGATTCTAAATGGCTGGCGTATGCCAAAACGGGCGTTAATATGTTTAGGCAAATCTATGTATGGTCAATGAAAGACAATAAAACGACAGCTATTACGGACGCTTTTGCCGACTCCTTTTCGCCTTCGTGGGATTTGAATCTCAAACAGTTATATATTTTGGCGAGTACGGATGTTGCCCTTGGCTCTGGTTGGGCAAATACCAGTTCAATAACTGCCAAACCCGAATATGCCGCTTACGTTATCAATCTTAAAAAGGACGATACCTCACCTTTTAAATCTAAAAGTGACGAAGAAACGGTAAAAGCAGATGAGCCTAAAAAAGCCGAAGCAAAATCCGATGAAGCTAAAAAAAGCGATGATTTGAAGCCTACCGAAACGGCTGAAAAAGCTAAGCCTGCTGATAGTACCAAAACCATCGTGATTGATTTTGATGGCATTAGCCGTCGAATTTTACCTTTGGGGATGCCCGTTCGCAATTACAGATACACTTTGGCAGGACCAGAAGGCTCTGTATTTGTGGCTGAAAGCATTGACAATAAACCGGGGTTAACAATCAATAAGTTTACATTAAAAGATAAAAAATCAACGGAATTTGCCACAGGCGCTAGCCAAGTGTCCGTTACCGCCAATGGAAAGCACCTTTTAGCCAAATTGCCCGATGGTTGGAAAATAATTGGTACTGACGCCACCGCAGACAAAGGGAAAGGCGTAAAACTAAGCCTTTCGATGAAACTTGACCGCGCCACCGAGTGGAAACAGATGTTTGAAGAGGCGTGGCGATACGAACGCGATTATTTCTACGACCCCAATATGCACGGGCGCGATTGGAATGAGGTGTATCAGCGTTATGCGCCACTTGTTCCTTTTATTAAACACCGCACCGATTTAACTTACGTTTTAGACCAAGTCAATGGTGAACTATCGGTTGGGCATAGTTTTGTGAATGGTGGTGATTTTCCCGAAACCGAAAAATCCCAAATTGGCTTGTTGGGTGCTGATTTTGAAGTGGAAAACAACCGTTGGAAAATCAAGCGGATTTATACTTCCGAAAACTGGAATCCCGAACTCAACGGGCCTCTCGATCAGCCAGGTCTTAAAATCAAAGAAGGGTACTATATTGTAGGTATCAACGGTCAAGAGATACTCGGCAATCAAGAGCTTTATGCTTCTTTGGATGGAACTTTAGGAAAACAGACCGTTTTGCACATCAACGACAAACCCAGTTTTGAAGGTGCGTGGAAAGAAATCGTTGAACCCATTGCTTCGGAAAATGCTTTGCGCCAACGCACGTGGGTAGAAGATAACAAACGCCTTGTGGATAAGCTATCAAACGGTCGCTTGGCTTACGTTTGGGTTCCGAATACGGGTGGTCCCGGTTTTGTATCTTTCAATCGCTATTATTTTGCTCAACAAGATAAAGAAGGTGCCGTGATAGATGAGCGTTTCAATGGTGGTGGGTTATTAGACGATTACATGGTGGACTTAATGACTCGCAGCCTCCGCGCAGGGTTAACAAACGAAGTCCCCAACGGCAAATCTTTTCAACTTCCCGCGGGCATATTGGGTCCCAAAGTGTTGCTGGTTAATGAGTTAGCAGGTTCGGGCGGGGATTTTTTCCCGTGGGTATTTCGGCAACAAAAAGCGGGTTCCCTTATTGGTGCAACTACTTGGGGGGGCTTGGTAAAATCATCCGTCCATTATGCACTCGTGGACGGTGGTACACTGACTGCACCCGATAATGCTGTATTTGACCCCCTCAGTAATCAATGGGTTGCTGAAAATAAAGGTGTTGCGCCCGATATTGCCGTGCGTCAAGATGCTGTCTCGCTCTCACAAGGTCAAGACCCTCAACTCGAACGCGCCGTACAGGAATTACTTAAAACGTTGGGCAATCAATCGAAAAAGGAAATTACACATCCACCTTATTCAACGCCGGCGCGAAAGAACTAAGCAACGCTGTTTTGGCTTTTAGGAGTCAGACGCTTTTAAAGCGTCTGACTCCTACTTTTATTTGACGTTTAAACTATAAACCAAAATGAAATGATAAAGAAACTCCTTTTAACCCTTACCTCCATCATTATTGTTGGTTCTACTTTTGCTCAATCTGCGCATAAAAAGGCTTTCAATACCTCAAAGCAGAAACAGAGCATCAACTTAACAGAATTAACCATTACCCAGATTCATGATGCTTACAAAAAAGGAAAGTTCACGAGTCAGCAATTGGTCAAGGCTTATATAGACCGTATTAATCAATATAATACACAAATCAACTCGATTTCAACCATTAACCCTAACGCTTTGACGATTGCCAAAGCGTTGGATGAAGAATATAAAAAAACCAAAGTGTTGCGACCTCTGCATGGTATTCCACTTATTGTAAAAGACAATATCAACACCAAAGGGCTCGCCACCACAGCGGGCGCATTGGCTTTGAAAGATTTTGTTCCTGATGCCGATGCCTTTGTGATTGATAAATTGGTGAAAGCGGGTGCTATCATCATTGCCAAATCCAACATGGCAGAATGGGCTTTTACGCCTTGGCATTCGTTCAGTTCTACGCATGGTGCCACACTCAATCCATATAACCAAGAGCATGTTCCGGCTGGTTCGAGCGGGGGAACAGGCGCATCAATTGCAGCCAATTTTGGCACCATTGGATTGGGTACAGATACAGGTAATTCTATCCGAGGACCCTCTTCTCATAATTCTTTGGTGGGTTTCCGGACTACTTTAGGGTTAATCAGTCGGGCGGACATTGTACCGCTCAATTTCAGAAACGATGTCGTAGGCCCTATGTGTAGAAGCGTTGAAGATGCTACACGGGTGTTAGAAATCATGGTAGGTTATGACCCCAATGATCCTATCACCCAATATTCAGAAGGAAAGACTCCCCAGAACTATACGCAGTTTCTGCAAAAAAACGGTTTAAAAGGTGCAAGGATAGGCGTTTTACGTGAACTATGTGAGAATCCCCTTGTTGTTTCTGGCTCAGTTGGTAGCACTGGCGCGGCTGACCCTGAGGTCAAAGCTTTATTTGAAAAATCAATTTTAGATATGAAAGCGATGGGCGCTATCATTATTGACACGCTCACTATCCCTGATTTCTCTAACCTCCGAAAAGACTTAGTATGTTTTGATTTCAGAGGCGATTTGGAGGCTTATCTGGCTAAGTATGTCAAAAATGATACAATCAAAACGCTGGAAGATATTGTCAGGATAGGCAGTAAATCGAAATCTGCCGAAGCCAGAGTCAAAGCTAATCTTACCGTCCGAAATCCCGATTGCCCCGATGTTTACACCTCGCCCCGACGGATTGCTTTTCGGAAAGCCATTGAAGACAAAATGAATGAGTTGAAATTGGATGCGATTATTTATCCGACTTGGAATAATAAACCCGCCAAAACCGATACCTATAACGAAGAATTGAAACGAGTAGAATATTACGGGGACAATAGCCAAATCATTGCCCCACACACGGGGCAACCCGCTTTTACCGTGCCGATGGGTTTTACCACGGGCAACTTGCCCTCGGGGCTTCAATTTCTGGGCAGAATGTACGCCGAGCCAACTTTAATCAAATTGGTTTATGCCTACGAACAGGGAACGAAGCACCGTGTACCACCAATATTTAAAAAATAAATTGTTCTTTTTTGTAGTTGTCAGACGCTTTTAAAGCATCTGACAACTACCCCCTCAGTATTTTACCACATAAATTGTCACAGACCAATTAATTTTAAGGGAATGGTAAAAACTTCTCCGGCTTAATCTTGAATTTCCTCGCGCTAAAGCGATGGGGTTAGCCTATATTGAGTTTTTTAAGCTTTTCTTCGCGAACTAAATTGGTAAATGAGAAATGTTATTAAATTAAAAAAGAATATTAAGTTTAAAAATTAACGTATATTTGCTTGGGTGCTTTTCATCCAAAGAAACCTTTTAGACTACCTTATATTGAAATTAGTTTTGACCATATACTTACACGTAGTAATAGTAGATTTAACCCCTCAGTCACGCCGCCGCATTACTTTGGAAACCAAGGAAACCAGACTTCAATTGCTCTCGTAGGTATTTTCAGATGATTTAACTAAATAGACTTGTATCCATCTCACCTTTTTTATTTTTAAATAATTTTAAACAAACATGACGAATATGAAAAATTCTCTTACCCTTCTTTTTCTCGCATTCTTTGCAATGCCCCAACTATCACAAGCCCAAGTCAAACTAAGTGGAACATTATCAGGACGGAATGAAAATCCCGCTAATACTTCTACGGCTACGGGCAAATTTGAAGGAATATTTGACCCTTGGTCAAGAGTAATCGCTTTTCGAGTTGAATTTGCAGGGCTGGCAGCTAACGTTACTGGTGCTCACTTCCATAGCGCACCCGCGGGCACAAACGGTCCTGTGGTAGTGGATTTTATTAGCCAAGGTTTCCCTGTTGGTGTAAGAAGTGGCGAATACGTAAAGGTTTTGACCTTGACAGAAGCCCAAGCTGTGGATTTAATGACGGGCAATCTTTACGTGAACATCCACAATGCTACGTTCCCTGGGGGTGAAATCCGCGCACAAATTCAGTACGGTGTACAAGCCAATCCGACTCCGGTACCACTTTCAGCGCGCTTGAGTGGCACACAAGAAGTACCTGCTAACACAAGTACCGCAAGAGGAACTTTGGAAGGCATATTCGACCCTTTTTCACGGGTCATTGCTTTTCGATTTGAATATTCGGGTTTAACGGCTAATGCTACGGCTTCTCATTTTCACATTGGCGCGGCGGGCACAAATGGACCCGTTTCTGTTGACTTTGTTTCTCAAGGCTTTCAAGCAGGAAGTAGGTCGGGTGAATATGTCAAAGTCATAACCCTCACCCAAGCGCAAGCTGACGCATTGATAGCGGGTAATATGTACGTCAATATCCACAATGCTTCGTTTCCGGGCGGTGAAATTCGCGGGCAATTAAATTATAATAAACCCCTTAACCAAACATCCGTACCCGTAAGAGGTACTTTCAGCGGTGCGCAAGAAGTACCCGCCAACACTTCTGCTGCAACGGGTACCGTGGTAGGTTCTTATGAAACCCAAAGTGGTTTATTGGCTTTAAAAGTCACTTATTCGGGTTTGACTGCCAATGCAACGCTCGCGCACATACACCGTGCACCAATCGGTGTAAATGGATCCGTTCAAATTGATTTTGCACCTTTGGGCTTTACTTTTGGCGCACAAAGTGGAACATTTTCTAAGATTATATTATTGACTTCAACCCAAGCCACTGATTTATTGGCGGGTAATTTATACGTCAACATCCACAATGCGAACTTCCCCGGTGGTGAAATCAGGGCGCAACTCAATGCATCCACATCTAACTTAAGTGTACCTTCGCAAGGAAATGAGAGCAAATTGGCTTCGAATGTTGCTGTTTCGCTTTATCCGAATCCCGCTAAAGATTATGTCTTCTTAAATTTGGGCATCAATGACTCCCCTGTGAATGTCGAACTGTTTGACATACAAGGTCGCTTGATTTCAGCTTCGAAAAGTGCGGAGCCTTTAATGAAATGGGACGCATCGTCTTTGACCAATGGCTTGTATTTTTTCCGTATTCAAAAAGGGCAACAAGTAGAAATGCATAAATGGATGAAAAATTAAGAGTATGTTTTGAAATTAAATTTTGATATTTTGTATTTTTCGCAATTTTAGATTGACTAACTACGCCTTTCAAGGCGTAGGGAAGAATATTACATTTAAACAGGCTTTAGCCGCTCATTTTGTACCTATAAAGTTGAA
>JANPHO010000236.1:0-17339 GCA_031424515.1 Saprospiraceae bacterium | reverse complement strand
TTCAACTTTATAGGTACAAAATGAGCGGCTAAAGCCTGTTTAAATGTAATATTCTTCCCTACGCCTTGAAAGGCGTAGTTAGTCAATCTAAAATTGCGAAAAATACAAAATATCAAAATTTAATTTCAAAACATACTCTTACTAAAAATTTAGGCATTTTTCAAATTGAAACTAAATCTGAAGATGCTTGTTATTTAGGGCGGTTAAAATCAATAGATCGTCAAAAAGTTATAATTGACGATTTAGATACAAAAGGTAATTGGGATGGAGAAATGACATTCGTCACGTCTGAAATTAGAATAATAGAATTTGATACAGATTATGTAAATTCACTAAAACTCGTTTCAGAAATTTGACGATAATTCGGGTGGTAATTTACAAAAAGTAAAAATACAGGGAAGATAACAAATAAGCCTGTCGTGGCGGAAAAAACTACTCACTTTTAAATAAATATTCCCCCGAACCCACAGCCACCACAGCATAACCTTTTTCATAGCGTATCGCTTGAATAACTTTACGCCCCCGCGAGGTTTCGGGGTCAGAGACCTCAGTAATTATAGCATTTTCCTTTGCAGGAATCCATATTTCAGCGGTCGTATTGACGGGAATGGTAACTTTTAAAATAAAGCTATTGCCTTCTTTTTTCCAATCACTGACGATAGTTCCTCGAACAGATTGATAACTGCCTTTTGCCCATGTCAATTCCGCAGGTTGAGGCTTGATGATAATTTTTGAAAAGGCAGGAGCAGCCGCGTTAATGCCTAAAAGTGACTTATAAAACCACTCATCAATTGACCCAAACATGGGGTGATTTTGAGAATATACATTGTCGGAAAATGCCCACGATTCCCAAAGCGTGGTTGCTCCTTTTGATAGCATATAAGCCCAGCCGGGGAAGTCTTTTTGATTGGCTATGGTGTAGGCTATATCATTTCTATCGTTTTCACGAAGTATATCAAACATCATTTTGGTACTGAAAATACCGCCCGAAACGTGCCATTTATGTCGCTCATACTCTTGCATTAAAACCTTGAAAGTAGAGTCTTTTTGGGGTGAAAAATCATACCACAAAGCGAAAGTTTGAGCCGATTGCGTAGCATTATCAAAGCGACCCGTTGGTGGCACGTAGTATTTCTCAATAATCGCCTTTTTAATATTATTGGCGAGTTTTGAATAGGCAATAGAATCCGTTTTATTGCCTAAAATACTGGCAAATTCAGTCGCCAACACCGCATGGTGGTAGTAAAAAGCAGCGGCTGTAAAGGCTTCGGGGCGAGGGTCAAGCGCTTCGTGGTCGCTAATATCCCAATGAAAAAGCCCATGAATGGCTTTCGATTGCAGAAAATCCATTTGCTTTTTCACGGTGGGATAATATTCTTCAATCACCTTTTTATCGCCGTAGTATTCATACAGTTTTTTCTGTAAAAAAGGAAAAGCCAATTGCCAACCCAAGGGACCAGATTTGCCTCCATAACCCCTATCGGCAATGCCCACAAAAGGAGCCGTTTCGGTAATACCACCATCATCTTGTTGGTCATTGGCGAAATCTTGAACGGCTTTTTTATAAAAATTAGCAACATCGTAATTGTAGATATACCCCTCAGTAGTAGCCACTATATCAGCTCCATAACCTAATTTTTCACGGGCAGGGCAATCCGATTGCACGCTAAAAATATTGCTTAAAAATGTCCATTGAATGACATCGTGCAAGCGATTAAACATATCATTGGAGCAACTGAAACTGCCATTTTGAGTAAGGTCAGTGTTCATCCGCAAGCCTTCAATATCATTTAAAGTGGGATTGCCTTGCCAACCCGTTATCTGGACATACCGAAAACTGTGAAATGTAAAACGCGGATTCCAAACCTCTTCCCCAGTGCCTTTCAATATATATTCATCTTGTTGAAAAGCCGTTTTAGGCGCACCGGGACCGCCTTTCAGATTCCACGGTTCTTTTATCTGACCCGCTACGGATGTCCAAAAATTCAATCTACCATCTGGATAAATGAGTTCGCCGTAGCGCAATAACACTTTATTGCCTGCCGTTCCTTTTACTTTTATTCGCGCGACGCCCGCAAAATTCTGCCCCATATCCACTATAAAAGTATCTTTTCCCACTTCTTTTATTGAAATGGGTTTTACAATTTTAGTGACGCGAATAGGTGGTTGCATTTGAGCCGTCAAAACCCCCGTTGGATTTTGAGCCAAGCTTGCTTTTTTCCAACCATTTGGGGATGAAAATTTTTTTTCCAGACGAGCATCGTATGTTTCACCCAAATAGATATTGTTTTTTATAACGGCTCCCGTTGCAGTTTCCCACGTTTCATCCGTTCCAAAAGTATCAAAACTGCCGTCAGAATAACGAATTAAAACCTGCGCTTTCACGATAGGTCTTCCCGTCAATTGATGGTCACGCAGGTTAAATTTTCCAAATAACCGAAGGGGTAGGGGATTGTACCACCCATTTCCAAGCATAATGCCGAGCGTGTTATCGCCATTTTGAAGCATCTCCGTAATATCATAAGTGGTATATAAAACTTGCTTTTTATACGCCGTAAACCCTGGGTCAAGTACATTATTACCTATTTTTTTATCGTTTAAAAAGGCTTCATAATACCCTAATCCCGAAATATAAAGCCGAGCGGAAGTCACTTTTTTATTGGCTTTAAATGCTTTTTTAAAAAGAGGCATCGGGTCGTTTTGGTAAAAATCCTCATCTTTTGTAAACTGTTTACTGCCATCGCCAATCCATTGGGCTTTCCAATCAGAAGGCTGTAAAGCGGCTGTTTCAAATGTAGCTGGACTACTCCAATCAGAAGAAATATTATTTTTATCATACACTTTTACCCGCCAGAAGTATTTTGTAAACGGCTTTAAAGTTGCGCCACTGTATGTGATGTGCAGGCTTTCAGAGCTATTCACTTTACCCGATTGCCACGCTGCGCCTTTCCCATTCTGTACATCTTGCCCATTCTCACTCACCACCAATTCATAAGCGGATTGTGATTGGTTTTTACTTTTTGAGGTAAAATTCCAGCTAAAACGGGGCTTTTGTACATCCAATCCAAGGGGATTTTCGATGTATTCGCAAGTAAGTTTTATGGGTTGTATTTGGCTTTTTACAGTATATGTGATGAAGCAGAGGATTATTAAGAATGGAAGTAATTTTTTCATTGGATGCTGTTTTTCAATTATCACCAAAAATAGAAATTATTTGGCATATTCTAAAAACCTTCTCCCAGTTCACTTTTTTCTTTTTGGGATATCAATAGTGATAAAATAATCTCAAAAAACTAAAACATCACCTCGTCCCGTCTTCAAGCACTCACAACCGTTTTCAAAGCACACTGGCAAAAAGCCTTTCATGCCCAATTTGGTGTTGAGTTTCAAAAAAGCATTTAGGGACAAAGTAAAAAACATATCGAATAGAAGCCTATTTCACAAAAGCACGAGATATTGAACCCCCTCAGTTTAATTATCCGTTCGCCACTCCTGCGGCGTTATGCCATATTCCTGTTTAAACACCCGTGAAAAATAACCAGGATCGTTGTAACCGCAATCCTGTGCAATGACGGCAATGCTTAGAGCAGGATTGGCGAGTAATTCTTTGGCTTTATTTAAACGTATAATGCGGATAAATTGATTGGGTGAGCAGCCCGTAAGTGCCTCTAATTTGCGATGCAATTGGGAATGACTCATAAACATCAATTTGCACAACTGTTCTATATTGAATTCATAATTACTAAAATTAGCTTCCACTATTTCGCGCACCTTTTTTACAAATTCATGTTCAGTTTTTTCAATTGCAAGCGTTTCAATGTCTTCTGTTGATATTTCTGCGGTATTATTAATGCCAATCTGTTTGCTGTAATACTGCTGTAAATTTTTTCTAAGCTCCAGCAATTTTTTAATGCGTAACAGTAACTCTTCTCTGTGAAAAGGTTTTTCCAAATACACATCAGCCCCATGTTCCAATCCTTCCAGTCTGCTTTGTATATCGGCTTTTGCCGTGAGCATGATGATGGGGATATGGCTGGTGCGTTCATCATGTCTTAATCTTCTGCACATTTCAAACCCATCAATAAAAGGCATCATCACATCAGTAATAATTAAATCAGGAATAATATCTGTTGCAATCTCAAAACCTTCTTTACCATCTTTACCAACAGCCAGTTTATATTGAGACAAACAGCTTGCGGTATAAGCCACAACATCCACATTATCTTCAACCAATAAAATCAAGGGTGTGCTTGAGACTGTATGTTCATTGGCAATAGTAAGGGGTTCTTTTCTTACTGTAATAGGAGCAGCCGTAGGCTCCTTTACAAATTTAGGAACAATTGCTGTTATTTCTTCCACACTTACTTTTTGCAAGGGCAGTCTAATGGTAAACTCTGTTCCTTTTGTTGCACCTACTGCTGGGCTTTTTACGGCAATGGTGCCATTCATGAGCTTTACTAACTCATTAGTGAGTGCCAATCCAATGCCAGTGCCTTCTGCTTTGCGGGTGTGGCTGTTATCTAATTGATAAAAACGGTCAAAGATGTGCTGTATCTGGTTTTCAGGAATACCGATGCCTGTATCTGTTACTTTTAAAACCATTACCGCATACCCCCTTTCTGTTGCAGCTTCCTGCGAAATACTTACATACACATTGCCCTGTGCAGGTGTAAACTTTAAGGCATTGGATAAAAGATTGGTAATAATCTGCCGCAGTTTTTCTGCATCATAAGCCACTACCAGTTCATCTATATTTGATAAAAAGTGAAATTGCTTTTGTTGGCTTATGGCTAAAGACTGAAACGATTCTACGATGTATCTTAAAAAATTAATCACATCACCCTTTACTAAATATAAGGTCATCTTACCGTCTTCTAACTTCGACAAATCCAGCAGTTCATTCACAAGATTGAGCAGACTTTCGCCATTACGCACAATCATGTCTACGCCGTTTTCTGTATATTTTTCAGGATTGTTTTTTATCTGATTAGCCATGCCTAATATGACCGTAAGCGGTGTGCGGAACTCATGGGTGATGTTGGCATACAGTTGTGTTTTAAGGGTATCTAATTCTTTTACCCGTTTTGCTTCCTTTTGTTCAAATTGCAATTGTGCTTGCAGTTTTGTTTTATTGATATTGTACAGCAAATAAGTCCGAATTAAATATCCAATTAACAATGCGTATAAAAGATAAGCCCACCATGTGAGCCACCACGGAGGATTTACAATAATCTTTAACTCGGCAATCTCACTACTCCACGTACCTTGGCTGTTGCTACCCTGTACTTTAAATACATAGTTGCCCGATGGCAGATGCAGATAAGTAGCTGTCCGTCTTGTACCGCTTTCCACCCAATCTTTATCAATACCCACCAATTGATAACGGTATTTGTTTTGATTGGGTGCTGTAAAATCAAGCGACGAAAACTCAAGCGTTAAAATATCCTGTAAATAATTTAAGGTGATGGAAGGTGAATGCTCAATTGCCTCCTTCAAGACACCCGATTTATCATTGGGCGTTACTGTTTCATTTCCTACTAAAATATTGGTGATAAAAACATTGGGCATAAATCCACCTTGTAAAATACTGAGGGGGGTAAAAACACTTAAACCATTGACACCGCCAAAAGCCAAATCGCCATTGGGTAATTTGGCATAAGCCCCCGTATTAAACTCATCATCTTGCAAACCCGAACTTTTGGTAAAATGGCGAAATTGCCAACTGCCATATTTATCTTTTCTATTTTTTAATAAACAAAAAATACCAAAGTTGGTACTGCCCCAAATATTGCTCTCGGCATCGGCCAGTGTACCATACACCACATCATTACAAAGCCCCTCTTTGGTGGTAATGTGCGTAAACCTACCCGTAGTCTTGTCTAATAAGTTTAAGCCTCCTCCTTTTGTGCTTATCCAAAGCAGATTATCATCAAACGGGTCGTCCAAAAAGCAAGAAACAAGGTTGAAGTTGAGGGAATTTTTATCATCCCGCTTACTTCTGTACCAAGTTAATTGGTTTTGCACTTTTTTGGAATAATCACAGACCAATTTTGCAAAACCGTCTTCCGTGCCTATCCAAAAAACACCTTTTTTATCTTGGTACAAAGCGGTAATAGCAGCGTTGGGCAGCATAGGTTGTGCGGCATCTGTATTAATACTGAAATCGTGAACAACGCCAGTGGTAGGATTGATGACGTTAACCTGCCCATTTATGCCAGAAATCCAAATATTACCGTTTTTATCTTCAATAATCGGCGATAAACTGCCATATTCAATATTTAAAGATGTCGGAAACTTCTTTCTTAACCCCGTTGCAGGATTGTATTGTTCAATTTCAAAAACAAAAAAACGCTTGTCTGGTGCCTTCATATTTAACAGCCAAAAATCGCCGTTTTTTGATATAAAATAATCATGAACGCCCTCCGTTAAGTTAATAATATTAGGAAGCAAAGTGCCATTGTTTGCTATTCTTTTGGCGAAACCCCAGCCTTTGATAAAAATTTCATCCAAGTGGTATCCCTGAATTTTTCTTACACTCTGTCCTTTTAGCAAGTGTTTAAATTGCTCCGATTCAAATGTATATTTCCTAATGCCATACCCGCTTGTACCCATCCATACATTGCCCGCTTTGTCTTTGATTATTTTCGTCGGGTTCACTGCCGCATCTTTAAACAGCAGGGTGGCATCAGGATTTATCGGGCTACCTTTTTGCCATCCTTTTGTATCATACACCAGCAGTTGGTTGATGTTGGACATACCTATCCAAATTCTTTCTTTTTCTTCATCTTTTAAAAAAAAGGATCCCTGACCATTGGTTATAGATTTGGTAAAAAGCGGATAATCAGTCATGTTGTCGTCAAAGTCAAGCAGGTTGAATCTGTCGCCATTTGTCCAAATACTTCCGCTTGCATCAGGTTCATACTGGTCGTCGAAAATGTAGTTGTCTTTTCGTCCTTCAAAAGCCATTTTTTGGGGCATAAACTGATAGAGTTTCCCCTGATTCGACATCCATATTCGACCTTTTGCATCTTTACATACAGTCACTTGCCCATCTGCTTGCGGTACGGCAACGTGAACGATTGTGGGTGCCGTATTTTTTTCTAAAAAATCGTTGGGCAATGTAATCACATTCACACTTTTTTGGGAGGCATACACCAAAAAACGACCATCGGGCAATTCAATAATATTGCCCATAATTCTGTTTCCCGAAAGGCTATTGGGATTGTTTGGTTCGTGGACGATGCGGTGAAAAACGCCTTTTGTTTTATCATACACATTCAAACCGTTGTCATCTGTACCAATCCACAGTCGTCCTTTACTGTCTTCAAAAAGTTTTTTGATGACATTGCTACTGATTGTATTGATATTGTAGGCATTGTGTGCGAAAACTTTAAAGTTGTAGCCATCATAACGGTTGAGGCCTGCCTTGGTCGAAAACCACATAAAGCCATCTCTGTCCTGTAACATGTCATACACATAACCCTGCGATAAACCATTGGAAGTGGTTAAAGATTCATACTTCATTTGCCCCCGTGCAAGCACGCTCAGACAAGCCATTAAAAGAGTAAATAGGAGTTTCGTCATGAGGAATTTGGGTACCGCCATTTGCTAACAAAGATAATTGAAGTCTCATCTTTTTTCAATTCTGCGCAATTAAATGGAGCATTATCTTACAAAATGATGAATTTATCCTGATTCTGCACAGTTTGTCCCATTGATTGCTGAAAAAATGAAGATGAATGACGGATTTGTACTCACAAAAAAGTGTGTGTTATGATGACCTTTGTAGTATCACAGAACAGTAATTACAATTTTTTTCTAAATTAAAAAACAAACATCTGTAAACCCGAAAGAAAAAATGAGTTGACTTTTTCTTCTTTTTTCTAT
The DNA here is from genome assembly GCA_031424515.1 of Saprospiraceae bacterium. Classification (GTDB taxonomy): domain Bacteria; phylum Bacteroidota; class Bacteroidia; order Chitinophagales; family Saprospiraceae; genus JAAFJT01. Next base: position 9,452 of record JANPHO010000236.1, on the reverse strand, counting down.
TAAAGTAAAGCCGTTTCAAAAGAGAACAATTACACCTGTATCGCTATCAAAAAATCAAATGACTATTTTGCAAAAGACTTGATACCCCTCAGTCATGCCTTTTGTGAACGCATTTTGCGCCATCACGCTTTGCGTAACTTGATGGAGCGAAACGCACCATATTTTCTCTATTTTTTAATCAAAAAAAACAAAAACGGGGGAGCCGAAAACCGTTTAGAGTAGGCAATAACATTTCAATTAATTAAAATGAAAACAATTAAATTTTTCTCAACGCTGGCAATCATCATTGCCTTATTTTCAACATCGGCTATTGTTAAAGCCCAAACAGCACCTGCCCCTTATGGTGAGGTATATTTTATGAAAACTTTGCCAAACATGAATGAAAGTTTTCTGATTGACATGAAAACACGAAAGAAAATTTCCAATGCAAGAGTTGCTAACAAGAACCTTAATTCTTGGCAACTATTTCGTAGTGTATATCCAACTGGTAGTAGTATGGATTATAATTATTTCATGCTTTTAGTATATCCAAGCGGTAAGGAAATGAGAGCAAATTATTCGGATGCTGCTATGAAAGACATGAGTGTACAGGAAATTTCCTCTTTTTACTCATCCATTGACAATACAAGGACAATTGTAGCCAATGATTTGGTAGATTACAAAATGGGGGTTGGAGCTAAGATGCTACCTGGCGAATACTTAGAAATAAACAGTGTAAATGTAAAAACGGGAAGCGGTGCAGCCTATTTAAAATTATTAGAATCTTATAAGCCTGTGATTGAAGAGTGCATAAAAGCGGGAAAGCTAAAAGGATTTAATGTTTGGGGACGCACCTATAAGACTAATGTCAATGGAGAAATTGACTATTTTGTTAGTTTTAGCTTTGCTACCTTAGACCAAGCATTGTCATGGAAAAGTGGAAAAACGGGTGCTACAGACGAGTACAAAAAAGTATATCCCAAGGATGACATAGCCAATTTTACCATCAAGTTGAATGAGCTTCGAGATTTAGTATCGCAAGGGCTTTTTGAACTGGTGGATATCACGGATTAGAAAAAGTAGAATACAGGCTTCGCATCATGTGAAGCCTGTATTTTTTAAAAAGAGAAAGTCGCAAATCTAAATTTGAGGGCCCCTCAGTATTTTCTCTGTTTTTAAATCAAAAAACCAAAAACGGGCAAGCCGAAAACCGTCCAGAGTAGGCAATAACATTTCAATTAATTAAAATGAAAACAATTAAATTTCTCTCAACGCTGGCAATCGTCATTGCCTTATTTTCTGTAACGACACCATGCCAAGCACAAACGCCCGCTTACAAAGACAACGTAATTCAAAACCCAGATGCCGAAGCCGATATGAAAGTCGTCGGTGATTATGTTAAGGCACTTGTGTCGGGTGATTTGGACAAAGCCAAAACGCTGCTTGCGCCTAATTTCATGGGCAGAGGCCCAAGCTCATTAGATTCTGCCAACACAGAAAAAACCGTGGCAAATTGGCAAGCGAATTACAAAGTACAATCAGATCGTAAGGTTGGGTTTGTAACACAGTCGCACAAGGTATTGTCGGGTAATTTGAAAGGCAATTGGGTATCGCTTTGGGGCACTTACACCTTTACACAAATGGAAAAGACAATCTCGATTCCCTTTCAGTACACGGCAAAAGTAGCCGATGGCAAAATTGTCAGGGACCTTATTTACTTTGACAACTTGTCGGTAGTGAGACAATTGGGATACAAGTTGACACCACCCGAAACGACGGCTAAGAAGTAAGGGCTTAAAAGCTAAGTGTGATTCACAACGTTACGAAGGTTTCAACCTTCGTAACGTTTTTCGGTAAATTTTTAAACTACACAATCCACAAACATAAATGAAAGCACTTTTCTATTTGCTCATCCACTTCTACCCATCAAATAGCTCAGAACTGTTACCTGCACCTGATTCACCCAACGCTATTTTGTTTGGGTTATTAGGTCTTCTTTTTTTTGGCGTTGCGCAAGCACTCTGTCAAATTGCTTGGACAACTCACGAAAATGAGGGAAATAAGCTTCGATAAGTTTAACAGAGTACTCCTCAGTATTTTCTCTATTTTTTAATTTGAAACCATACATAAAACATATAGATATTGATTTCACAGAGTTTAAAGAGTAAAAGCACAGAGCTTCACAGAGTTTTTAAATTTAAGTTGTCGTATTTCTCTGTGTAACTCTGTGAAATCTCTGTTTAAACTCTGTGAAATAATAATAGATTTATGTATAGTTTCAAAATTTTTAATAATAAATCAAAATTTAAAAATGAAAAACAGAAAAACAATCCTAATATTTATCGCACTAATTAGTGTCTTTTCTTTTCAGCTTTTTGCTCAAAACATCAAAAAAGAGGACTACGCAAGAGCTGTTTCTTTTTTATGGAAAAACCTCGTGAATAAAAAGGTTTTTAATGAAAATGTCCAACCGATATGGTTTAAAGACAGTACGGGCATGGCATTTATCACACAGGATAGGGTGCAAAAATCTTTTAACAAAATAAGTTGGGATTCTAAAAAAATTGAACCGTGGTTCGACCAAGAGCGTTTGGCAAAAGTGTTGACAGATACTTTGAAAATGGCGGTTGATGCCAAGGCTCTGCCTATCCAAAATGTACAATACAGCGACCCCAATCATATAGAATTTAACGCCAAAGAGGTTGCCTATAAGTTAAACCTTAAAACCTATACCCTTACTAAAATAACCAAGCCAACGCCTAATCTTTTGGAGTCAAAATCTCCTGATGGTAAATGGATAGCTTATACCGAAAATTACAATTTGTATATCAAATCCACGTCGGATGGTGGTGTTAGACAACTGAGTAAACACGGTGAACGATTGTATGAATACGGCACTTTTTATGGTTGGTATGATATTATTGTGGGTGAAAATGGTGAAAGACCTAAACAATTTAGGGTCAATTGGTCGCCCGATTCCAAATGGCTTAAAACCAATATCGTCGATTTGCGGGGGGCTAAAAAAATGTATCTGTTAAATTGGGGCATAGATAGTTTGTACAAACCCCAATTGCTGTCTTATTACCGGGGTTCGCCAGGGGATACCGATATGGTGAAAATAACTCCTGTCTTTTACAATATTGAAACGGGCTATGAATATGTTAAAGAATCCGCACAAAGTACCCACTCGTTTCCAACGAGGTACGAATGGTCGAAGGAAAGTGGTATCGTTTACCAAAAAAATACGATTCGAGGGTTTCAAGCTGTTGAGCTCCATCGATGTGATTTGAATAAAAAATCAGAGGATTTATTGTATCGAGAAACCAGCAAAACCAATATTGATAATTATGACGCAAAAATCATTGAAGAATGGGGTAAGATTCTGATTACATCAGAGCGAGACGGTTGGAAACAATTGTACCTACTTGATATTAAGGATAAATCTCTCACGCCTCTGACTTCTGGGTCGTATTATGTTGACCAAATTCTGCATATTGACAAATCCAAAAGGTTTATTTTATTTACGGCATCGGGAAAAGAAGCCAACCGAAATCCTTATTATAATCACCTTTACAAACTCAATCTGGCAGACAAAACGGTGGTTTTATTGACACCTGAAAATGTTCACCACGATATATCTGTTTCACCAGATGGTGCTTATTTTACGGATAATATGTCTGCCCTCAATCAACCGACGACCACTGTTTTAAAAAACCATTCTGGTAAAACACTTGATTTAACCTTAGCAAAAGCGGACATTACAGGTTTAGATTCCTTAAATTATAAATTCCCCGAATCCTTTACAGCCCTTGCCCGTGATGGTGAAACAACAATATATGGTGCAATTTGGAAACCCACTCAATTCGATGCTTCAAAAAAATACCCTATCATTGACCACTCTTATACAGGACCTCCCGACTTTACATATCCTCAAAATTTCCTGTATTCTATGATAGAGTCTAATCAAGCTCTGGCTGAATTGGGTTTTATCGTCATAACCGTCGATGGCATGGGTACAGCAAAACGTTCCAAAGCATTTCAAAATGTTTCTTACAAAAATATGGGTAAAAACCTTGAAGACCACCGCCTCGCCATTTTGCAATTGGGTCGAAAATACGATTGGATTGATACCACAAAGGTTGGCATATTTGGCCATTCAGCAGGAGGCTTTGATGCGGGTCATGCCATGCTTGAATACCCTGATTTTTATAAAGTTGCCGTTGCCAGTTCTGCCGACCACGATTTTAGAATGGAAAAAGATTGGTGGCCCGAAATGTATATGGGTTGGCCCGTTGATTCAACTTATCATCAAGTATCGAATATCACAATGGCAGGCAATCTTAAAGGTAAATTGCTAATTACACATGGCGGCATTGATGAAAACGTGAATCCTTCGGCAACGTTTAAGTTAGCCGAAGCCTTGATAAAAAACAATAAAGAGTTTGATATGCTGATTTTACCAAGCCAACGGCATAGCTATGAAGGCATTTACAATGATTATTTCACTAAAAAGAAGTGGAATTATTTTGTTGAACATTTGCGTGGGGTAAAACCAATTTGGGATTATGAGTTGAAGTGAAATGGATACCCCCTCAGTATTTCCTCTATTTTTTACTCAAAAAATCAATTTTAAAATGAAAAAAAATTTTATTACTCCCCTTTGGACTATCTTGCTAACTTGCTTTTGCACAACAAAAAGACAAGAAGCAACTCTTTGCCGAATTTGATAAACTATGGTCGGAGCAATTCAAAACCAATGAAATGGGTGCAACGGCTTTGGGCTTTTAGAAGTAAAACACCCGTCTGAGTTTTTATAATTTTTTCAACATTAAACAAAGATTCTAAAATGAAAGTACGCTCTTTTATTCTAACATTTTTAGCCATTACCAGCATGGCTTCTGCCCAAAACAATGCGTTGTGGTTGCGAACACCAGCTCTTTCACCTGATGGAAACGAAATTGTTTTCAGCTATAAAGGCGATTTATTTAAAGTGGCAGCTAATGGTGGAACTGCAATACCACTCACATTGCACGAAGCGTATGATGCTTCTCCAGTTTGGAGTCCAGATGGTAAGCAAATTGCTTTTGCCAGCGATCGTTATGGCAATTTAGATGTATTTATTATTCCTTCTCAAGGAGGTGAAGCAAAACGCCTCACTGCTCATTCAGGAAACGATATACCGTCTGGTTTTTCTCCAGATGGTAAAGATGTATTGTTTAGTGGCAATCGAAACGATGTCCAATCTTCTGCAAGATTTCCAAATAAAAGTATGTTCCGTACCTTGTATAAAGTCTCGGCAACGGGTGGTAGAAATATCCTAATTTCCAGTGCTGGATTTCAATTTGCCAATTATGATGCAACTGGAGAAAATATTGTTTTTCAAGACCGAAAAGGATATGAAGACGAATTGCGAAAAAAACATACGTCATCGGTAACTCGTGATATCTGGATTTACAACACCAAATCAGAAAAATATACGCAGATTAGCGATTTTGAAGGCGAAGACCGTGAACCCCTTTTTTCAAGCGATGGGAAATCTGTGTATTACCTAAGCGAAAAAAAGGGATCTCAAAATGTGTTTAAAAGAAATATAGTAACTGGTGCCGAAGTTCAATTGACAAGTTTTAAAGACCATCCTGTTCGACATTTGAGTCGCTCAAAAAGCGATGCTCTTTGCTTTAGTTGGAATGGTGAAATTTACACCCTCAAAGAAGGAAATAAACCATCGAAAGTAGCAGTTGTAATTAATGCCGACTTTAGAGGAAACGAAGAAAAAATTGTTTCTGTAAGTGGTGGTGCTACCGAAATGGCTTTATCGCCAAACGGCAAAGAAATGGCTTTTGTATTTAGAGGCGAAGTGTTTGTAACGGCAACAGATAACAACCAAACCAAACGAATCACCAATACACCTGCTCAAGAAAGATCAGTAAGTTGGGGATCGGATAGCCGAACGCTATTTTATGCAACAGAAAGAGGATCAAGTTGGGACATTTACAAAGCAACCATCAATCGTAAAGAAGACCTGTACTTTTTTGCGGCAACTCAAATTGATGAAGAAGGGGTAATTACAACAAACAAAGATGAATTTCAACCACAGGTATCTCCCGACGGAAAAGAAATTGCTTATTTGGAACAACGAAACGAATTAAAAATATTCAACCTTCAGAGCAAAACAGCACGAACCATTATACCCTTGGGAGAAAATTTTTCTTATTCCGATGGTGACCAAGGATTTAAATGGAGCCCAGACAGTAAATCAATTATTGCACGAAGTGCTCAAGGTATTTTTGGTAATAGCCATTTAGTTTGGTACGATGCAGCAGGAGATAAACCTCAAATAAATGTAACCAAAAGTGGCTTTGGAGATTACCGCCCACAATGGGTGCTCAAAGGAAAAGCTTTATCATGGACTTCAGCAAGGGAAGGAAAAAAACAGCTTGCTATTCAAGGACCCAGAGAAACGGATGTGTATGCTGCCTTTTTTAGTCAGGAAGAATATGATCGCTTTCTATTATCTAAAGAAGATTTTGCATTGGAAAAGGATAAAGAAACCAAAGAGAAAGAAGCCTTAGAAAAGGTAGATAAAGACAAGAGTAATGAAAAAAGCAAAGCTGCAGATGATAAGCCAAATTCATTGGTTTTGGATTTTAAAAATCTTGAAAACAGAAAAGTTCGAGTTACTCCCAGTTCGTCAAACATTACTTCGTATGCTTTTTCGCCAGATGGAGCTAAAATGTACTATATGGCTGTTTATGAAGACAAGCACAATGTTTGGAGTTTAGATACCAGAACCAAAGAAGTAAAATCATTGGCAAAAACCAATAGTGGATCTGGTTCTATTGAGTTGAGTAAAGATGGAAAAATACTTTTTGTATTGGCAGATGGAAAAATCACTAAAATAGAAACAGCGGATGGTAAAACAACCAATGTAGGTATCTCGGAAGAAATGATTTTAAACACAGCTGGCGAAAGGGAATACATATTTTACCACGCATGGCGTCAAGTAAAAAATAAATTTTATGACCCCAAATTACATGGTGTAGATTGGGAGATGTATCGTGATAATTATGCCCGTTTCCTTCCACACATTAATAATAATTACGATTTTCAAGAATTATTAAGCGAAATATTGGGTGAACTAAATGGTTCTCACACTGGAGGGATTTATGCCAATCGTTCAGAAAATGGTGATGTGACAGCCAGTTTAGGATTGTTTTATGACGAAAAAGCTACCACCCCGGGATTAAAAATAACTGAAGTGATGGAAGGTGGACCACTATACAAATCACAAAGCAAAATAAAAGCTGGTCATGTAATAGAAAAAATTGATGGTATTGAAATTACGACTGATAAAGATTGGAATGCTTTGTTAAACAGAAAGGCGAGCAAAAATGTACTCATTAGTATGTATGATCCAGCCAATAAAACAAGATGGGAAGAAACCGTAAAACCAATTGCCCCTGCTGCGGAAAACGCATTGCTTTACAAACGTTGGACGTTAATGATGCGTAAAATGACTGATTCACTGAGTGGCGGAAAAATAGGTTACGTACATGTTCAAGGTATGAACGATGGAAGTTTCAGAACTGTATTTGATGAAGTACTTGGTCTGAATGCTGACAAAGAAGGTTTGATTGTAGATACCCGTTTTAATGGTGGTGGAAATTTACATGAAGAGCTTTCCGACTTTTTAGATGGTAAAGCATATATTGAATATCATCCTTATGGATTTAAAACAAACGGTGCAGATCCCAGAGATAAATGGGTTAAACCAAGTGTGGTATTAATGAGTGAAGGCAATTATTCAGATGCTCACGGTTTTCCGTATGCCTATAGAGCTAAAGGGCTTGGAAAACTAATTGGTAAACCAGTTGCAGGAACCATGACTTTTGTTTGGTGGGAAACTCAAATTGATCCAAGCTTGGTTTTTGGAATTCCAATTATTGGTATTTATGCAATAAAAGAAGGCCGACCATTAGAAAATCTGCAATTAGAACCAGATATTAATGTTGCTACACCTTACGAAGAAATTTTAAAAGGAATAGATGCTCAGTTAAAAGCTGGTGTTGTTGAGTTAATGAAAAAGAAATAAACACTTTAAAGCAGTGATAGCAAGGATAACAATGATAGGAAAGGCGGAAAATGTGATTATTTGTGATGAAGCTACCCCCTCAGTATTTTCGCTAATTTTTCATTGGGCGAAAGGGCTTTACCTCGTTAATATTCAAATTCAGAAAGAGAATACAGTCGTTAAATTAATAGTTGATTAAATATGTGGATAAAGAGCTTGCTCCAATAAAAATATGTTTGACAAGTGAAATTTGATGATTTTACTGAGGGGGTGTTTTAGCAACTAAAGCATCCCCTCAGTATTTTTAACAAAAACTTTAATAAATTCTTATCCATCCCCCATTATTTAACCTATTTTCACAGTCTAAAAATCATTCATCATGAAATCAATCCATACAATCGGACTATTATTAGTCCTTGCCTTTTTTGCATCCTGCAATTCTAAACCCAAAGCAGAGTCTCAGCCCAAAGTTGAAACACAAAGCACCGCCAATCCATTAATTGAACGCGGTAAAAAGCTTCAATTAAAAACAGCGTACAAAGCACCGCCCGGTGATGCCTTATCGCACAATACGGCGGGATATGCTAAAATTATGTGTTCTGCGGTTTTTATAACTGGATTGAAACCCGAATTTGCGGCTGAAAACGTGGGCTATTTCACAAGTCCTTATGCAGAACGGGCTAAGGTGGGTAAACCCGTCATAGATTATATAAAAAAGACGGTTTCCATTACTTTACCGAATGGCGTTGTGCGTACCGCCGTTTATACAGGCGACCAAGGTTGCGTCTGTTTGGCAGAAGGCAGTACGGCGTTGAATTATACCCCGCAAAAAGTTGTCCGTAATTTACCCGATGCCGCCACAACGCCTTGGCCCATGGGTGATTTATTACCCAAAGACCCGATACCCACTGAAATAGATAAAGCAAAAGTTGAGCAAGCCTTAAAAACTGCCTTTGAACCCGCCGAAGCACTAACAGCGGCTTTTGTGGTGACGTACAAAGGTAAAATTATTGCTGAACGCTACGGTGAAAACATTACCAAAGACACGCCTTTGGAAAGCTGGTCGATGGGTAAAAGCCTTTCGGCGACCATTATGGGGATTTTGATGAAACGCGGCGTTTATACTTTAGAACAACCTGCACCCATTCCCCAATGGAAAAATGATGAACGCTCTAAAATCCGAATTATGGACATCATGCACATGTCGAGCGGATTGTATTGTCGTGCGCCTCAAGACCCTGATTTTGACCCTACGGTGGGCTATCCTGACCATTTATATCTCTACACAGGCGGCGCCAATTCATTTGAATATGCCGCCAATTTACCTCAACAATGGCCACCAAATACTGTTGGTCGCTACCGCAATTCCGACCCCGTTTTGACTAACTACCTCAATCGTTTA
>JANPHO010000235.1:0-6391 GCA_031424515.1 Saprospiraceae bacterium | reverse complement strand
TAAAACACAGAATAACGCAAACTTACTCCATGTCAAAGTACTCCCTCAGTATTTTAGTCAAAAATCCTTTAAGGTTATAGCCCTCCTTATCGATGTGTGCATCCATCACTTCCCATACATCAATCGGAATTTCGGCATTGATACGGCGTGTACCTTTACTGCTTGTCTCAGCTTTAGGTAAGGCTTTGTCGGTTTGTTTGAGTATGTCCGTCACCAAGCTTTTAGAAACTTGTATATCTACTTTCTTTTTGAATCCAGGTCTTTTTTCCATTTGCTTAACTTAATTCGTTACTCGAAAATACTGTATCAGACCATGATTAAAATGATCAAATAAAGCATCCTCAAATCAATAATTTTTGATAATATTTTCAATTTCTTTCGCCAAATTTTCCATCTCGATTTTAGCTTTAGGGTCGCGGTATTCCACCACACCCAAGCCGATAGTTGCTGTATCTACATAAGCCACTCGGTCTGTTATCATGGTATTGAGGCGTTGAATGTCAAACTCTTTCACACCCAATTCTATATCTTTCAAAACCCTCGAATTGGGTTTTATAGAATTTAGTAAGACAAAAGCCTGCATTTTTTTCCCTTTCATGCGCGCAATTTCCTCAATATCAGTGTATCTTTTGTAAAACAACTCAAAGCCCCTGTAATCATAAATGCTGGGCGCAATGGGTATAATAATGATATTTGAAACCGCCAAAACCACATTCGCTAACCTATCCAACTGCGGAGACCCGTCAATAATAACAATGTCGTACTTTTCAGCCAATTGAAAAATGCCCGACTCCAATTGTTTTTCTTTCAAACCTACCACAGTTATTTGCTTTTTATCGCTTTCTCTGCTCGAAGCCCATTCCATCGCGGATTGTTGTTGCTCATCAGTATCCACGATACATACATCATAATTCAAGTGAGCCAAGGCGACTCCAAGGTTGGTAGATATCGTAGTTTTACCTACTCCACCCTTCAAATTCGTTACAGCTATAATCATTTTCACGTTTTTTTACACTAAAAAACACATTTGCACGCAAAAAAACATAAAATTTGGGATAAAACAATAATATTTGTCTTTATTTTACATTTTAAAATTTTTATTATAAAAAACGCTTAATCTCTATTTAAGTCTTTTAAATTTTTATTACTTTTATTTTAGAGGCTCTTGGTGAAATACATAACTTATTGATTTACAATGTTTTAGCTTATACTTTAAAAATTAAAAGGGGACTAAAAGGGGTACAAAAGGGGGCTATCTGTGGTGTAAAAGGGGACTAAGCGTGTACAAAAAGGGGACTAAGTGTGGTGTAAAAGGGGACTAAGCGTGTACAAAGGGGGATAGAATGTGTTTACCTTATTTTGATAGTAAAAATAGCCTTTTTGAAACCTCTAAAAGTTAAATTTTACCATAAAATAGGGTATTTATGGACTTAAATAGAACCCAGATAATTAAAAAGGGGACAAAACGTGGAACTACTAAAAACCTAAAAGGGGACATTTTGGGTACTACAAAAAGCAAATAATTTATGGAACAAGGTGAAAATTTATTAGCGCGACTCGAAAATAGTTTTGTCTTTGCGGCACGGTATAAACTCAATGCCAGAGAGCAAAAAATGCTTTTGTACCTCATTAGTAAGCTCAATCCGAAAAATCAATCAGATTTTCATAAGCAGGCGGTGACAATTGCTGAACTGAAGGACTTGTTGACTGCTGATGATAAAAAGCATGGTTCATTTCGTGAGCGCCTTCAAGACAGCGTCAATAACTTGGTGAGTTGTCAAATACATTTCCCTTCCACATTTACTATCGATGGTATCCAATTTAGAAACGTTATCAACTGGTTTCAGTATTGCGTGACGAAACAAGATGAAAATGGACAAGTGTATTTGGAGTTTGCTTTTTCTGAAATTCTCAAGCCGTTTCTCCTGAATCTTAAAGAGTACGTGAAACTGAATCCCGTGGATGTGCTCAAGATGCGTTCGGCTTATACTATTCGGATGTACCAAATTTTTAAAGCCGAATTTGACCGCGTTGGGAAGCTCCGACAGGCGAAGGTCACATTTACCCTCATCGAACTTAAAGAATTGCTCTCAATCGAGGATAAATACAACAGCGGCGACCTCAAAGACTTTAGAAATCGTGTCCTTAATAAAATTCGCGATGAAGTGAATGAACTCAGCACAAGCATTCACGTAGATTACACGTATGTGAAAACGGGTAAGCGGGTTACGGGCGTCACATGGGTCATTTCTGATAAAAAAAGCGACACTTCGCCGAGGACTAAAAAGAAAGACACGGATGCCGAGGATTTTGTACCTTCTCAAAAAGATACGGCTAAGCTCACTCGGGCGCAACTCAAAGCTTTTGAGCTTTTGGTGGAGTTGGGTGTGTACGAAGGCATTGCTTTCAAACAAATACTGCCTACGATTGGTGGCTCCGAAATTCAAGGTTTTGAAGACCTTTTCGTGCAGAAAGCGATTTTGTTTTTTAAAGGAAAATCAAAAAGGGCAGATGCGCCTACTTTTATCAAATGGTGGCACGAGTTGAAAGTATTTGAAGTAGGGAGTGAGCTTTGGAGCAAAATTACTGAGGGGGTCATTGAAGATAAGAAAAGATTGGAAAATGATAATCCAGAAGCCTTTCTGAATAGGATGAAAGCTAAAAATATGACAGATTTGGAGTTTGAGGGTTGGTATAGGAAACATAAAAAAACATAAAAAAGCGTTTTTCGGTGTTTTTTTATGTTTAAATATGTGTAATTGTGCTTTTTTGATTAAAAATGCTCATCAATGATAGGTCACTATGGAACAAGACAATAAAATAGTCCTTTTTCAGGATAAAAAAATACGCAAGGTTTGGCACAACGAAGAGTGGTGGTTTTCGGTGATTGATGCAGTAGGCATATTAACGGATGCCACCATTCCGAGCCGTTATTGGAATGACCTTAAAAGGCGGGTTTCAAAAGAAAGCGGCAATAATGACCTTTACGCAAAATGCGTAAAGCTGAAATTAGCGGGCGAAGATGGTAAAAATTACCCTTCGGAGTGCGCCAATACGGAGATTTTGCTGCGGATTATCATGTCCATTCCATCCCCAAAAGCGGAACCATTCAAACAATGGTTGGCACAAGTAGGAGGGGAGCGGATTCAAGAAATCGAAAATCCCGAAATCGGTTTTGAAAGATTAACGGCGATTTATAAAGCCAAAGGATATTCAGATGAATGGATAAAAAACCGTTTGCAATCCATCGAAACGCGTAAATTATTGACGGATGAGTGGAAACAACGCGGTATTACTGAGGGGGTAGAGTATTCGATTCTGACCGCCCTCATTTCAAAGGGAACATTTGGCTTGACACCGAGTGAACATAGCCAAGTGAAAGGCTTAGAAAAGGAGAATTTGCGTGACCACATGTCGCCTTTAGAACTGATTTTCTCAGCTTTGGGCGAAGAGGTCACGCGGCGGTTGGCAATTCAAGATGATGCCCAAGGTTTTAATGAGAATAGAGATATGGCAGTGAAAGGCGGTAGTGTGGCAGGAGATGCTCTCAAACGCACCGAGCAACAAACGGGTTTGAAAGTCATTTCATCGGAAAATTACTTGGGTTTGAAAAAAGAAGATGATAAAAAAGAATTACCAACGAATGACCCTGATGCAGTAGGGTAGAGGGCATTTTTTAATAGAAATTTAAACAACAAGAATTAGAAATGAATAACCTTATCAAATTTGTCGCCGATAACAATATGATATTTGTTTTCGGTATTTTAGTTGTTTTTGGGCTTGTTGAAGCGCTATTTGGGTATTTAGCGCACTCAAAACGAACAAAAGATGATGTTCTGGTAGAAGTCATCAATACTGTTTTTTTAATGGGCATCACTAAGCCTATTATCATGTTTTTAGCGTTTCAATTGCTAAAATTCTTAATACCCAGTCAAGAGGGTATCTTTTCATCATTGCCTTTTTGGCTGAGTTTAATTGTATTTATATTGATTGATGATGTGCTGCAATATTGGTATCACCGCTCATCGCATGAGTACAAATGGCTCTGGAAATGGCATCGAGCGCACCATGCAGCTACCGAAATGGGCTTGTTGGTGTCGTATCGCGAATCCATTTATTTTTATATGCTCATGCCTAATATCTGGTGGTTGGGTTTTTATACTTTTTTAGGTGGTGGAATTCCCGTGGCGGTAGGTATTATTTTGAAGCAAATAGTCGTCATCAGTTCGCATAGTTTGGCGACTTGGGATTCATTTTTTTATAAAAATAAAGCATTTACGCCCGTCGTGAAAGTTTTAGAACGCATTTTCATCACGCCCGCTTTTCATCATGCGCACCATGCCGTTTCAAAAATTGACGATGTGGGTAACCCGAATGGCAATTTTGGCAATATGTTCTCATTTTGGGATCAATTGTTCGGAACGGCTAAATTCGTGCATGAGTTTCCAACTGAGTACGGTTTGCCCAATGACCCTCAGGATTCATGGTCATCACACACGTTTTATCCGTTTGTTACGTCTGATAAAAAGGGTTCAGAGATTTCAAAAGAGTATAAATTTGACAAAACAACGGTCAACGAACCCGCGGTTTTAATTTTAAAAGAAGGCGATTATCTGTACTGCCAATGCGGATACAGTAAAAATCAACCTTTTTGCGATGGCTCGCACCACGGAACTAAGTTTCAACCCATGAAATTCACGATTAAAAAAGAAAGGGAATACAAGCTTTGCCAATGCAAAATGTGTGAAAAAGGTCCTTTTTGCGATAATTCGCATTTGAAGGCTCAATAAAACAAAAATAAACTAAATTTACTGGCTATACTGAGGGGGTGTTTTGAAAACCACTGATTTTTAACCACATATTCGCATTTTTAAATAAAACAGATGAAAGCGATTCTTTGTAAAGAATATGGAAAACCTGATACTTTGGTTTTAGAGGAAGTTGCTACCCCCTCAGTAGAAGTGGGTAAATTACTGATTCAAGTCATGGCTTGCGGGGTAACTTTTCCGGATACCTTGATTATCCAAAACCTTTATCAATTTAAGCCCGCATTGCCTTTTTCTCCCGGTGGTGAAGTGTCGGGCGTGGTGAAAGCGGTTGGCGAGGGGGTTAAAAATTTCAAAGTTGGCGACCGGGTTTTTGCCTTAGCAGGGTGGGGTGGCTATGCCGAGGAGTTATTGATGGATGCCAAACGCTGTTTCCCGATTCTACCGAATATGGATTTCGTAACAGCAGCATCCGTGATGTACAATTATGGGACGTCGTACCACGCATTGAAAGACCGAGCGCATTTGCAGAAAGGGGAGACTTTACTGGTTTTGGGCGCAGGTGGCGGCGTGGGCTTAACGGCGGTTGAATTGGGGAAACTGATGGGGGCTAAAGTCATTGCCGCGGCTTCTTCGGATGAAAAATTAGCCGTTTGTAGAGAAAAAGGGGCTGATTTCACCATAAATTATACTACTGAAAACTTACGCGAGCGCATCAATGAAATTACTGAGGGGGTCGGCGTGGATGTTATTTATGATCCCATAGGCGGAAGTTTTGCCGAACCCGCGATTCGCTCTATGGCTTGGAATGGGCGGTACTTAGTCATTGGCTTCGCAACAGGAGAGATTCCGAAATTGCCCGCTAATTTGCCTTTATTGAAAGGCTGCTCCATAGTAGGGGTCTTCTGGGGACGTTTTTCAGAGAAAGAACCCGCTAATAATTTTAAAAATATTCAAGAAATTGCGGCTTTTTTAATGAAAGGTGCCATAAAACCGCATATTTATAAGGAATATACTTTGTCCGAAACGCCGCAAGCTTTGTGGGATTTGATGAATCGAAAAGTGATTGGTAAAGCTGTGGTGGTAACTGATAGTTATTTGGAGCAAGAGTTATCAAAACCTACGACATCAAATGAAACTAAAAATACTGAATTAAAAACGCCCGAAAATACCCAAAATACTGAGGGGGTAGCGCAATACGATGAAAAAGGTTGTTTGACGGTTAAAAATATCGATGCGCTCCGGACCTTTGAAGGTAAAACGATTGGCACTACCGAATGGCTTGAAGTTTCGCAAGATATTATCAATAAATTTGCGGAGGCAACACTTGATTTTCAATGGATTCACTTGGATGTTGAACGGGCTAAATCTGAATCTCCTTTTGGGCGGACGGTGGCACACGGCTTGTTATCACTCTCACTTTTGCCTTATTTTAATTATCAATTGTTAAAAATTGATTCCGCCAAATTGCTTGTCAATTATGGTTACAATAAAGTGCGATTTATCAATCCTGTTTTATCGGGACATAAAATCCGCTTAAAAATGGTCTTGAAATACATTGAAAGTGATGCCAAAGGGCATAAAATAGTTTCGGATCAAATTATTGAAATTGAGGGCGTTTCTAA
>JANPHO010000234.1:0-1605 GCA_031424515.1 Saprospiraceae bacterium | reverse complement strand
ACAATCTAATGGCTCAAAAGCTGGATACTATCGAGCAGTTTTTCTAAGACAGCAACCTCAAATTCGGTTTTTTTAATTTGGGCATCAATCTTTGGTCCTAATTCTTTGATTTTTTTCACAACATCCCCTTTTTGAGAAGCGATATCGTCCAATGTTTTGTAAAACTCAAGTGTTTTACGATTGAACTCAACTTGTTCACGTTGGTATTTTTCATTCACCTCCTTCACTTGTTGGAGCATGGTGGCTTGCTCAGCTTTGATTTCTTTAATTTCAGCTTTTAGTTCTTGACGATACCGCCAATCACCACCGAAAAAAGAACCTGCTAAAAATACAGAGAGAATTAAAGTACCTAATGAAACTAAGGTGTTGGATGGTAAAGGAAGTGCCATTTTATGAATGATTACAGGGTTAGAGAATATAATTGTGTCAAAAAATATTGAGAATGAAATAGTGCGGGATGTAATGATAAACACTTTGAATTTAATTCTACTTTAGCTATTTTTCCAGCTTCTATAACTTGCGTGTAGTTTTTTAATAGTAGGCTATTAAGGTGTAAAATTATTGTTTAAAAGACTGGACATAGTGAAGTAAAGATAACTTAACGTCTTTTAAAACCAAAATTAATTGGTGTCAAAATTTAGATTATCATAATCATTGGCCTGATTTAAGCCTAATAGTTTTTTTACGATCTAAAAAAGAAAAGCTTATCACGTAAATATTTTACCTTCCTTTCCAAACTCCTTAGAGACTCCATCCTTTATATCACTTGAAGTAATGATTTTATCACCCCTATGAAGTGCCCGCAAACAGCAGAATTGAACAATATTCACGATAGATGCGCCAGTGAGTTCATATTTTTCGGCAATATTTTTCAAATTAATATCGGTAGCCAATTGAACGGTGTTTGGAAATGTGTTTTGCCAGAGCCTCAACCGCTCGCTGACGCGAGGCATTGGAAAATGGATGATGGATTGAAAACGGCGGATAAATGCATCATCAATATTGGTTTTGAAATTAGACGCTAAAATCACCAGCCCATTATACGTTTCCACGCGTTGCAACAAATACGAGACTTCTTGATTGGCATATCGATCATGGGCATCGCGGACGCTTGTTCGCTTGCTAAACAGAGCATCGGCTTAGTCAAAAAAGAGTATCCAATCTTTATTTTCAGCGCGGTCAAATAGATTTGCTAAGTTTTTCTCAGTTTCACCTATGAATTTGGATATAATCATGGAGAGATCGATTCGATAAACATCGCGCCCAGTTATTTTACCCATCAAAGCTGCTGTCAGTGTTTTGCCCGTTTCGGCTTTGAGATATTGGCTGATGTAGTTTTTTGATTTGTAAAAATGCTCGGAGATGGATTCGATTTTTAATTTATCTTTTCTGTAAATGTCCTTTTGATAATAGGTGGGTATTTCGCCTGTTTCGGCTTTCGGTTTGCCGTTTTTAAAATCAGCACTTAAATTCTGTTGAGAGTTTCGAGCAATAATGTATTGTCCTGAAATAGTTTGACGTTTGCCTACGACAATTTGAATTAAAGCAAAGAGATATTTTCAAATTAGAAGTACCCCAAAAAGGGTACGTGGATGTTAAAATAGA
>JANPHO010000233.1:0-2543 GCA_031424515.1 Saprospiraceae bacterium | reverse complement strand
TCACAACCTTAGATTAGTAGAATTATTTTCGCAAGCATTGGATTTAGACCCAATCGTTATTAAAAATAATCCCAAAATTAAATCCCTTTTGTTTTCAATGAATTATGATGCATGGGCAGCTTAATTCTTCACGAACCATTGCTTGATCTATCTATCCTTTTTATTTTTCTTCTTCGTCCAAAAGCGGATTATCTGGCGTGTCTATTTTATTTAAAAAATTTTCGCTCGATACCACTTTAGAGCCCGTGCGCTCTTCCAACTGCTTTCTATATTTTCCTGCCATGTTGCCACCCTCCGTTGCAGAATCCAAGTTTTCATTAAATCCCTGGGCGTCATCTTTTTCAGCAATCATACGCGTAGTTTCTTCGCTCAATGCTGTGAAAATCAGCTCTAAAGGCGTCATGTGGTCTCTCAGGTTTTGGCTTGGCGATTCAAGGCTTTTGTGTTCTTTATGTTCAGTTGGTGTCAATCCAAAAGTATTTTTAGCAATTGTAGCTGTTAAAATGGAGTATTCCTGCCCCTCTTTAACACCTCGTTTTTCCCACTCTGCAGTCAATCTTTTTCGGGCTTCAATGGACTGCATACGGCGTTCAATCCAATCGTCGGTGTAGCCTTTTGCCTTATAAATTTCCCTTAATCGCTCAAAACCTATTTCGGGATTCTCGGTCTCCTCAATATTTTCGGCGGCTACTTGAGCCATCCACACCCTAAAAGGCTCCGCTTTCGGCGAAGGGATGGACATGATAATCCGCAGCACCCCCTCAGTATTAGCGACATCCGTTAGGCGATTTTTACCATCGGAAGCCAACATTTTCAACTGTCCGATTTTTTCGGACACTTCATTGTACCCCTCAGTAGCCAGCTTTTTTTTCAAATCCGACCAATATTTGCGTGGTCTGTCAGTCTCCGTCAGTATTTCAATAACATCAATAATGGAGAAATACCATTGCTCCTGATGCCACACCCGCCTAATATTTTTATCTTCAAAAGCGATGAGTCTATTATCCATTCCTTTTAAAATGACTATTTTAAAATTTTATCACATCAAACTTAAAAAGAAATTGAGTAACCTATTCTAAATAGGTGATAAAATGTTTTAAAATAAAAAAAGAACCCCTCAGTATAAGCCTAAAAAGCTCAAATACTGAGGGGGTCACATTGCCATTCCGAGAAGGGGAACGATATGCAAAATTTCTAATTTTTAATGTAAAGCATCCGTTTCAAAGCTACATTTTTATCTGTTTTTAAACGATACAAATACACGCCCGAAGCTTTTAATTCTTCATAATTAAAGCGGATTTCGTTGTAGCCTTTTGAAAAAGTGCGGCGAGTAGTGAATACTTCTCTGCCTGCAAGGTCCACAATACTCAATTCAGCACTACCTTCTTCTGGCAATGTGAACGCAATCACAGTTTCATCCTTGAATGGATTCGGAAAGTTTTGATACAACTCAAACTCAGTTTTATCAACTGTATTGGCTTTAAAACGCAATTCAATATTGTGTTCTACCCCCTCAGTATTGTAGGCAAAATTATCCATAAATGCCGCGTCAAGGCTTAATAAATCGTGCAACCAAGCAGATTCGCTGGCTTTTATAGCGATTTTAATAATGCTATTTTCACTATTTAAAATGCCCTTTTTAGGGTTTGCCCAAGCGATAGACGCTACGCCTTCTTTTTCATAAACATCAAAATTGCCTTTTTCAAATTGTGGCAAATCGCCCTCTCCTATTTTAAAATATTCAACCTTATTTTTATCAATTTTGAGTGCCAACTGTAAAGCTATTAAAACAGGATTTTTAATACTTAAATCAAAAACATACTCTTTTCCAGCTTCCAGTTTTTTATCCGTAAAATAAACATTTTCAGTGGGTTTGCTGTTGCGCACCGCCAAAGCGTTCAAACTTGCTCGGGCGGAAAGATTTACATCACCCACTTTTACTGCCATAAAATCCGCTACCTCGAGTTGCTCAAACCGCGAGTTTGCTGCTAAAAATAGTAACGTCACGATGGACTTAAGCGTTTCATGACGTCACCATTTTAGCGCAAATCCGGCGATTGAGGTTTACCCGCCATGGTGCATATGGGCCTTAGCCTACCTGGAATGTAGGACGGCTTCGTTGTGTCCCGCGCCCTTGACCCAGAGCGGCTCCACGGCGGCGCCGCAGCGCCGGTGCAGTTCGAGGGCGTGCACGTGGCGCGTCAGTCTGTCAGCGGTTCCGTTGATGATGAGGGTGGGGGACTTGATGGCCGACACACTGTCGATGCTGACGAGCCACAAGCCATTGACAACCGGTCACGCTGGCGTCAGGGATTTTGGCAGACCCCCTTGGGGGGGGTTCAACCCCCCCTGGAGGGGTTCAACTCCCCCTATGTTTTTTAAACACCGCCCCTGGCAAAGAACCACTTGAGCGGGTGTTTCACTTATTTTGCAAAATTTTGTATATGAGGTTGTCGCGGTAGCTTGCCTTGCGCGGTCCTCGGTTTTTTGGGAGCACCCCCCCCCCGGCTCTCAGGTTTTTTAGCCGCTCCCCCCGATCTTCA
>JANPHO010000232.1:0-11014 GCA_031424515.1 Saprospiraceae bacterium | reverse complement strand
GAAATACCGTCATTCACAATTTCAAAAGCGGATATAGAAACGGGTGTAGGCATTTTGACTTTATTTACTGAAATGGCGTTGTTCTGAATCGCTTTGCGGGCTTCACTTTTTGAGGGTGAAATCTTGGTTTTTTCAGCCAATAAATCCAAAATGCCTACACCCGTTTCTATATCCGCTTTTGAAATTGTGAATGACGGTATTTCCTCCGCAATCGTCGCCAATGACGCCGCATCTAACCCCCTCAGTATTTCGGCTTCGCCTTTGCCAAAAAGGAGGTCAGTTACTTTTAAAACGGAATCGTAATCTGCTTGTGAATGTACTCTAATAGTTAATTCTTCCGCTAAAATACGCTTCAATTCACGAGGGTTTTCGGCATATTCTTTTTCAATATTTTCAATTTCTTCCTTGGTTTTTAAAGAGAAATAACGCATATATTTAGGCAAATCAGCATCATCAGCATTTATCCAAAATTGGTAGAATTTGTAGGGTGAAGTCAATTTTGCATCCAACCAAATATTGCCCTGCGTGGATTTTCCAAATTTTGAACCATCGGCTTTTGTTAAAAGTGGGGTAGTGATGGCGTACGCTTTTTCACTCAAATTACGGCGAATAAACTCTGTACCAGCCACAATATTGCCCCATTGGTCGCTACCGCCCATTTGAACGATGCAGTTTTTTTCTTTAAAAAGGCATTGATAATCATAGCCTTGAAGCAATGAATAACTGAATTCTGTAAACGACATACCTGTTTCTAAGCGATTTTTGACTGAATCTTTTGAAAGCATGGTATTCACGTTCGCCGTTTTTCCGACATCGCGAAGGAAATCCAGAACGTTCATATTTTTATAAAAATCGTAATTATTGACTAAAATTGCCTTGTTTTCACCGTTTTCAAAATCCAAAAACTTCAAAAATTGTTGTTTTTGAAATTCTAAGTTTTTATCCAACTCATCGCCTGTTTTGAGTTCACGCTCTTTGTCCTTGCCTGATGGATCGCCGATACGACCAGTAGCGCCGCCCATCAACACAATCGGTTGGTGCCCACTCAATTGCCAAAACTTCAAAATCATCAATTGTACGTAATTGCCGATTGTCAAACTCGGTGCCGTAGGGTCAAAACCAATATAACCCACTTTTGAGCCTTCCAAAAGTGCTTCTTCAAGCCCCGGAGTCAAATCGTGAAGCATACCCCGCCATCTTAATTCTTCTATAAAATTCATAATCTATCTATTTATTCAAATTTTGAGGTGCAAAAGTACGGTTTTTAAGGAAATAAAAAAGCTAGAATAGATGTTGAAGGCGTAAAATTTAGATTATTCAGTTATCTCAAAATTGAGATAGTGTGAATATTAGCGGGTTTAGATTCTTTTTTAAAAATAGCGATGCAAGTTACAAGTATAATGCTCCCAAAAATTAGACTTACTTTTATCGTCCCTAATTGAGCAATCATTAAAACTATTGTAGCAACTCCTGCCTTATTTCCATGAATTTCAAATTCAAAACCTTTTTCAATATCCGAAGCAACAGATACAGTCCATAAATAAAAAATGATGGCAACCACTAAGCCTGCTATTGCCTTAAAGGAATTTTCTTTTTTAAATTTATAAACGGTGTTGGGCAGATTGTCTTTAAAATAATTGAATATTTCATTTTTTATTTCTGGATTAGATATTTTCAAGTGTTGATTTGAATCCTTTCCAAAAATAATTTCAATAAAATTATTGCTTTCATTCATCTCAATGGATTTAATGTAAGAAATAGGCATGCTAAAGAGCTTAGAGGATTGCTCATTCGATTTTAAGCTCAAAATGACATTGTCAATTTCTTCTGGTTTAGGATTACCATTGTAGATTATATTATTATGCACCGCAATAATTTTGTCTGAACTTTTATCAGAATTTTGCCAAATTTTACTATTCATTTTACAAACTTAAAATTTTAGATTAAATAAAAAGTATTTTACAAGTGCATTTACGTAAATTGAGTTTAAAAGATACCCCCTCAGTATTTTTTCATTTTTATTAAAAAATCCAAGCGAAATACGCTTTATTTGCAGTCAAAATTGGATAAGATATTGGATTTTTCATTTTTCATAGCTAAAAGGGTAGCAGCGAGCGGTCAGAAATCGTTTGCTCGCTTAATCATTCGGATTGCGATTACTGCGGTGGCATTGAGCATCGCTGTCATGATTATCGCAGTTTCACTCATTAAGGGCTTTAAATCCGAAATAAGTGATAAAATGTTTGGTTTTTGGGGGCATATTCACCTTACTTCTACGCAACAAACGACCAGTTTTGAACCTGCTCCAATTTCCTCTTTACCGCCGTTTTTACCTAATTTAAAGAAATTAAACGGTTTTGAATACATAGATGAACGGGGTGAAACTAAAACGTGTAATTCGTATGTGACCCATGTGCAATCGTATGCAACGAAGGCGGGCATCATAAAAACGAAAGATAATTTTGAAGGCATTGTATTAAAAGGTGTGGGTAGTGATTATGATTGGCGTTTTGTTGAGCAGAATTTGGTGGAAGGGCGTAAGTTGAATAGCTGTGATACGTGTCGAGATATTATGATTTCCAAATCCACAGCTGACCGTTTAAAAGTGGGTGTTGGCAGCAAATTCATTATTTATTTTGTTAAAAATAATCAACAAGAACCACGGCTTTTCCAGATTTGTGGCATTTATAAAACAGGGCTTGAAGAGTACGATAAAAAGTTCGCGTTGGTGGATATTTCACACATTCAAGGATTATTGGGCTGGTCGAGCAATCAAGTGGCGGGTTTTGAAATATTTGTGAGCGACATTAAAGATATAAAAGTAATCAATGAGCATATATATAGTGAATTGATTACCAATGATTTATATTCTCAAACGATTAAAGAAGAGCAGCCCGCCATATTCGACTGGCTCGATTTGCAAGATGTGAATGAGCAAGTGATTCTGATATTGATGCTGTTGGTGAGCATTATAAATATGGTGACGGCTTTGCTCATCCTCATTTTAGAGCGGACTAATATGATTGGTGCTTTAAAATCGCTGGGTTCAAGCAATTGGAGTATTCAAAAAATATTCATTTATTATGGTACATTAATCGTTTGTGTGGGGCTGTTCTTTGGTAATTTGATTGGCATTGGCATTTCATGGTTGGAGCAAAAGTTTCAATTTATAAAACTTTCGGAGTCAGATTATTATTTATCCTACGCGCCCATCAAATTTGATTGGATGATGATTGCTCTTTTAAATATCGGCACATTAGCCATTACGACCTTGTTTTTACTTTTGCCAACCATTCTCGTTTTATCTATCACACCGGTAAAAGCCCTGCGTTTTAAATGAAAATGCTGTGGGTATATCGCCGCGTTAAATTTGCGTTGTGGCAATTTCCCAAGCGCGTGCAATGGCTTTTTACCTATTATTTCCACCCATTTTATCGAAAACCTAAGTTCAGAGCGTTCCCATTGATGCTCGCTGAGTGTTTTTTCTTTTTCGATTTGTACGAAATTATCTCCAACCTTTATAAAAAGGACGCCCGACCACTCACAAAGGCTGAAATACTGAGGGGGTATGAAATATTCGGTGATAGCATTGATTATCAATTGATTATGATAGATGCTCAAGCTCAATTGGTGACTAAAAGCTTGGGCGTGGCTTATGTAAGTTTTAATACTATTAATTCATGGGGTAAAATGAGCGCGGATATTTTTATCCATGAATTGGTACATGTATGGCAATATCAGCATTTTGGAGCGGGTTATATTGCCAATGCTTTAGTCGCTCAAAATACGAAGGAGGGTTATAATTATACGGATTTGAAACTTTCGGATTGGTACAAAGCTGATTCTATCCACAGTTTTAATGGAGAGCAACAGGGGGATTTGGTCAGGGATTATTACCGCTTAAAGACAGGCTTGACTTCTGAGTGGGGTGGGCATACTGCAAAAGACTTACTTAAATTCGAGAAATTTATCAATGAGATACGGATGTCACAAATTTGAATAAAATATAGAGGTTAGTTTTGAGGATTGAGATTGATTCAGTGCTTTTTGATGAAGAACCCTTGAAATGAGATATTTTCAAAAATTTGTTGCACCAAATACCACTGATTAAATTTTTAAAAAATATATTAAATATCATTTTACTTAAGTCATTTGTTTTCAACAGTTTAAAAATAACAAAAAAATAATTGTGAAATCTACACCTTGACTAATAGGAATACAAGTTGTATGTTTGTACCAGTTACCGAGAAAGCGTCACAATTTCGGAAGTTAATGTGCGATTTCAATAGAAAACGGTATCAAAATAGAATCTTACAATTTTATATTTTTAGCGAAAGGCAAATGATTTTACGGAATTTATGAGCCAAAGCAAAGCGAATTTTACAATTTTTAAACAAACTTTCAAAATTCACCGTTTTCACTAAATTTTTACGAACGGTGAGGGGCTGCTAATCAGACAATATACACGAGAAAGCTACTATCACAAATAGAAACAAAGCTAAACTTGTTAAAATATAGAGAATATGTCTTGTACATATTTTCGAAAATTAATTTTTAAATGGTTATGAGTACGCTGTCAAAGTCGGGAAAACTTAGGTTTCCCGACTTTATGACGGTTCCAAAAAAGGGAGACGCACAATGTGTCTCCCTTTTTTTCGTTGAAGGAACACTTAGGTTGACTACCATTTTAGTTTGTTAATTTTGTCTAAAATATTTGGCTTGAGTATTGCCTTTAGATTTTTTAGATTACTTTTGCGCAACTTTTAGAGTTGAGTGCATTTTCTTAGAATGCACGAATGCTATAATCAAGTGCTTTTTTAAATATTTTTTCATTAAAACCTATCAAATGGACCCTTCCAGCTATGATTCGATACTACGCAAAGGTCAATGGACGACTAACGGAGTTGCAAGAAGCGGAAGCGTCTTGCTGGATTAATATCTCTCCACCATTCAGCAGAGAGGAAATTGAGGACTTTTCGGAAAAGTTTCTCATTCCTTCGGATTTCCTGACTGACCCTTTAGATATAGATGAACGCCCACGTTACGAACGAGACGAAGATGTCAGACTGGTCATCGTGGCGACTCCTATGCTCAATAATGGGATTGATAAGGAAAATCAATCAATTTATCTTACAGCACCGATTGGTATAATTATAACATTGGATCATGTGGTGACTATTTCTGCTTACGATAATCCAGTTCTTGAGCAATTTTTGAATGAAAGAGTCAAAAATTTTGACCCCAAGGATGAACAGCGATTTGTGCTACAGATTTTAGAGCAAAATGTGAATCGCTTTTTGAGCAGTTTGAAAAAAATAAATCATAAACGCAATGTGATTGAAAATGAATTGTATGAATCCAGTAGAAATATGGAAATCAAGCAATTGCTGGGTATCGAAAAGTCGTTGGTGTATTTTGTGAATGCTTTAAATGCAAACGAGCTGCTCAAAATGAAAATGAAACGTACGGACTTTTTGCACATCAAAGACCACGAAGACTTAGTAGATTTGCTCGAAGATTTGATTATCGATAACTCCCAAGCCTTGGAAATGGCTAAAGTTTACACGGACATTTTGGGTGGAACTATGGATGCTTACGCTTCTATAATTTCGAACAATTTGAATATCGTGATGAAGCGTTTGACGACCATTACCATCGTTTTGATGATACCTACATTAGTCGCTTCATTTTTTGGAATGAATGTACGGATACCTTATTTTGATACGGAACATTCGGGATCATTTTTTGTTATTTTAGCAATCTCATTGGGCTTAAGTATATTGACGGTTTTGGCATTCAGAAAACGCAATTTTTTTTAAAAGGTATTGGGAAGTAATCGACATTTTCGTTTCAAATCGGATTTCAAGATTATAGAAATCACTTTGCTCCGCTTTGTAATTTCTACAATTTTAAGCCCGATAGAAATTGTCGATTATTTTTTATGAATAACAATAGGTTTGGCTTTTAATAAAAAAGCACATAACCATTTTTAGTTATATAGTTCGTAAAATGCTTATACTAAAAAAGTAAATCTAAGTGATTGATAGTCAGTGTATAACAGAACTTATTAACAGAGTTTTAAACACATTAAAAAAGCGAATTCTATGTTAATTTCACTTTATTGATGATACCCCTCAGTATTTTTCCACATAGGGTTTTAAACATTGTGGATAACTTATCAACAATAAAAAACAATTGATAATCAATATTTTAGGCAAGTTATCAACCAAATGTGAATAACTTTTTTTTTGAGTTTTGGGTTTTAGGTCTAATTTAGTGTTATCAAATACAATTCAGCCATTCAAGGTGTCCGCTCTTAGTAATTTAGAGTAACATACACGTGAGCAAACTGCCACAAACAGACCAACAACAACGAAATGAGTTAGGACATTCACATGCCTATCTTGCACACAGCAAAAACAGCAACATATTAAACCATCTATAATTTGATACTTCTCAAATTGTGCTTATTAATCTATGGATTGAAAAAGCGTGTTTCGAGGAGTCACAATTGTGTGAGCACTATTGCTCCCTAATTATGTGATGATTAATAGCTGTGGTTAATATTTAAAAGCAAACTATATTGTTTTATTATACATAAATAATGTTTTAAAATGTCTGAAATTATTGAACCTATTCTACAAGAAAACGATAAACGATTCGTCCTTTTTCCAATCAAGCACGACCATATTTGGAAAATGTACAAGCAAGCAGTTGCTTCATTTTGGACGGCTGAAGAGGTAGATTTACACGCAGATTTGCAAGATTGGGAACACAAACTCAATGATAATGAGAAGCATTTCGTTAAGCACGTTTTGGCATTTTTTGCAGCATCTGATGGTATCGTGAATGAGAATTTGGTACTTAATTTTATGCGCGAAGTTCAAGTGCCAGAGGCACGCTGTTTTTATGGTTTTCAAGTAGCCATTGAGAATATCCACGCAGAAATGTATTCTCTTTTGATAGATACATATATAAAAGACCCAGTAGAAAAAGATTTTCTTTTCAATGCATTGAGCAACTTGCCATGTGTGGAAAGAAAAGGTCGTTGGGCTTTGAACTGGATAGATAACGCGCCGACGTTTGCTCACCGCTTAATTGCTTTTGCAGCCGTTGAAGGTATATTTTTCTCAGGTTCTTTCTGTTCAATCTTTTGGTTGAAAAAGCGTGGTTTGATGCCGGGTTTAGCTTTTTCCAACGAATTAATCAGCCGAGATGAGGGATTGCACTGCGATTTTGCTTGTTATTTATACTCGCAACTTCAAAATAAACTTGACCCTAAGGAAGTAGAAGATATTATTACGGAAGCTGTTACTATTGAAAAGGAATTCGTGACGGATGCCCTTCCCGTTTCATTGATTGGCATGAATGCCGCTTTGATGAATGAATATATAGAGTGTGTAGCGGATAGATTACTTGTTTCTTTAGGTAATAATAAGGTATATGGTACGCCAAATCCATTCCCGTGGATGGAAATGATTTCACTACAAGGCAAAACGAATTTCTTTGAAAAACGTGTGGGTGATTATCAAAAAGCGGGTGTGATGAGCACGAATAAAGAGGATAAGGTATTCTCGATGGAGGATGAATTCTAAAAAATTATCCTTTTAAATGATATATTTGGGAGGTTTTGAACTTCCCAAATGTGTCATAAATTGAAACGCTCAAGTATTTTAAATGAAAATATAGTGCTTTAAACATCCTCATACTGAGGGGGTGTTAAGAAGTAAATTTTATAACGATTTACCTATTAAAACAACAGGATGGATATCGCATACGTCGAAAAATACGAAAAGAACTTCTGGAAATTGATTGAAAAATCAAAGGAAGAAAATGAAACGGCTAAAGAACAGATAGAGGAACTCGTTGCCACCCTGTCCATCAAGTCAGAAGATGAACTATTGGCTTTTGAAATCAATCTTAGAAAGCAACTGAAAGCCTTGAACACCCCTGCGATTGTGGAGTTGTGCACGATATTGAGCAGCAAGTTTAAAGTTGAAAAAGATAGAGTCCGTTTTGAAAAAAAGCCTGGTTTAAATGGTTTTCTATATTTCAGGTGTTGGTTGATTTTACAAGGAAAAGAAATCGTTGAAATCGCTCAAACCAATGTTGAAAAATTGGTGGATACGGATATCAATATCGAATCAGTGAAAGCCGAAGGTATGTTGCGCGTAGCACAAGATGCATTCAGTAATGATGAAGAAGACGAAACCATCATCAAAGCAGCCAATAAATTCGATAAAAAATTGAACTACGATTTGGTGGAATTTATTCCAGATGAAGATGTGAAATACGATGATTTGGATAAAAAATATCCAATTTTGGTGAAAACGGTGGTGGAATTGGGGGATTGAAAATTGAGAATAAGCCCGTTTTGCAGCTATGCCGCATAAGAAATTAAAGCAACATACACAGAGAAAATGGCAAACACATACATACAAATTCATATTCAGTTGGTTTTCGCGGTTCGTTTTAGAGATGGTGTTATAAAAAAGGAGTAGAAAAATGAATTGTATGAATATATAACGGAAATTATTCAAAGTAATAAACATAAGTTATTGATAATCAATGGAATTGAAGACCATATTCATATTTTAATTGGTTTAAGAACGCATCAGAGTATTGCCAGTTTAGCACAAGAAGTGAAAGCACATTCGTCAAAATGGATAAACGAAAAACGGTTTTTAAAAACCCGTTTTGAGTGGCAGGAAGGATATGCAGCGTTTTCTTACACTAAAAAAGATTTAGGAAAAGTTATCGAATATATAAAAAGTCAAGAAGTCCATCATCAAAAGAAGCCTTTTCGACAGGAGTATTTAGAAATGTTAAAGGTACATGAAGTTGATTATGATGAACGCTATCTTTTCAATGATTTAATTTGATATAAAGTGCCATAGGCACGAAATATTGGTAGCATTTGAAATAAAGTATGGTATAAAGTACCGTAGGTACGATATATTGAAATTAAATGCAATAATATGGTTCAATATACCATGCCTACGGCATTTTGAAAGGTGTTTTATATATTTCTACCAATATTTCATGCCTAACGGCATTTTATGCCCCCTCAGTATTTTACCGTTTTAAACAGTGATTTTAAAATTTTAAAAGTAAATAATTCGCATAATCCATAAATTCAATCATATCACATTCACACCATGCAAGTAATAAAAAGAACCGGTAAGCGTGAGGAGGTTAGTTTCGACAAGATAACCGCCCGCATCAAAAAACTAAGCTACGGCTTAAATCCACTCGTAGAACCTTTAGAAATCGCCAAAAAAGTCATTATGGGCTTGTATGATGGCGTCACTACTACTGAATTAGATAATTTGGCGGCTGAAACGTCGGCTTCTTTGGCGGCTCAACATCCAGATTATGCCATCCTCGCAGCACGTATTGCTGTTTCTAACTTGCACAAAAACACCGATAAATCGTTTTCAAAAACCATCAAAGAACTCTTTCATTATATCGACCCTAAAACGGGCGATAAGGCGGGTTTGATAGGAGAGGAGACGTATAAAATCGTTCAAAAATATAAAGATAGATTTGATTCGGCAATCATTTTTGACCGTGATTATGAGTTTGATTACTTTGGTTTCAAGACTTTAGAAAGGTCTTATTTGTTGCGTATGGATGGTAAAGTTGTGGAACGTCCGCAGCAATTATTCATGCGTGTTTCGGTTGGTATTCACGGTGAAGACGTGGATGCAGCCATTGAAACGTATAATTTGATGTCTGAAAAATGGTTTATTCATGCTACGCCAACGCTTTTCAATGCAGGTACGCCTAAGCCACAGTTGTCAAGTTGTTTCTTATTGTCGATGACTGATGACTCTATTGAAGGAATTTTTGAGACGCTTTCTCGTTGCGCTAAGATTTCACAATCGGCGGGCGGTATTGGTCTTTCAATTCATAATATCCGTGCAACTGGTTCATATATCAAGGGAACAGGCGGACAATCAAATGGTATTATTCCGATGTTACGCGTTTTTAATGATACAGCTCGTTACGTGGATCAAGGCGGTGGCAAGCGCAAAGGTGCTTTTGCAGTCTATTTAGAGCCATGGCATGCAGATGTATTTGAGTTTTTGGAATTGAAAAAGAACCATGGTAAAGAGGAAATGCGTGCGCGTGATTTGTTTTACGCCATGTGGATTCCAGACCTTTTCATGGAACGCGTAAAATCTGACAAAGAGTGGTCGCTGTTCTGCCCGAATGAAGCGGCGAAGTTATTCGATACTTACGGTGGCGAGTTTGAAGAACTATATCACCGTTATGAGCGGGAAGGCAAAGCTCGTAAAACCGTACCTGCCCGTGAATTATGGCATAAAATATTGGAATCTCAAATTGAAACGGGCACACCTTATATATTGTACAAAGACGCGGCGAATAAAAAATCCAATCAAAAGAACTTGGGAACCATCCGTTCATCTAATCTTTGCACGGAGATTATGGAATACACTTTTAAAGATGAAGTGGCGGTATGTAATTTGGCTTCGTTGTCTTTACCGAAGTTTGTGGATGCCCGCCGAGGTGAATTTGATTTCCAAAAATTATTTGACATTACCCGCGTCGCTACCCGCAATTTGAATAAAGTGATTGACATCAATTACTATCCAGTTGAGCAAGCGCGTTATTCTAATATGCGTCACCGTCCGATTGGTTTGGGCGTTCAAGGTTTGGCGGATGCATTTATTTTGATGCGTTTCCCTTTTGACTCCATCGAAGCACGTCAATTGAATAAAGATATATTTGAAACGATATATTTCGCTGCCATGACTGAATCCGTGGCATTGGCTGAGAAACTTGGGCACTATGAAACATTCCAGGGTAGCCCCCTCAGTAAAGGCGAGTTCCAATTCGATATGTGGGGTGTAAAACCTACAAAACGTTGGGATTGGGATGCTTTACGGGAAAAAGTAATGAAAGTGGGTGCGCGTAATTCATTGTTATTAGCGCCGATGCCAACGGCTTCTACATCTCAAATATTAGGCAATAATGAGTGTTTTGAGCC
>JANPHO010000231.1:0-4265 GCA_031424515.1 Saprospiraceae bacterium | reverse complement strand
GCCACCGCATTTTTCAAACTCTCAGCATCCAATACATCTGCTGCAACATTTTCCCAAGTGCCGTTTGGCTGCGGTTTTCGACTGATACCTCTTACTTTATATCCTTTATTGATTAACTCATGAGCCAGTAATTTGCCAATGTTTCCGTTGATTCCTAAAATGGTGTGCATTATCTTAAATTTTTAAATTGTTTTAAAATCTATTTTTAAATTAATGACACAAAGTTGGGACTGATAAATGGTTCAAAACGATAACATAAGATAATAAATTGAATTAAAGATGTAAGATGTAAGACGTTAGATGTGTGAGATTGAACTTGCCAATATCTTTAATCTTACATCTTTAATCTTACATCTTTCACCTTAGAGTCCACAGAACGGGTAATTCTGTTTCGAATACGACTTAAGGAAACTGGGGTGATGCCGAGGTAAGAAGCAATATAATGTTGAGGAACATTTTCGAGAATAATTTTACTGTCGTCACTTTTTAAAAAATGGAGGTAACGTTGTTCGGGGGTATTCAAAAGGAAAGTGTTGAGTCGGTGCATGGCACAGATATATACATTTTCGGCTATCAAGCGACCAAACGTTTCAAAAACGGGATATAAGCGATAGAATCTATCAAGAGTTTCTTTATTAAAAGTGAGCATTTGTACATCTTCCATCGCTTCAACGGTTACATTACTGGGCGATTGACTTACAAAACTTTCGTAATTGGTTACAAATTGATTTTCAAAATAAAAAAAAGTGGTTTTCTCCTCCCCTTCTATAATACAATATTGACGAAACGACCCCCTCAGTATAAAACCAACTTCACGGCAAATTTGGCTATCTGAAACGTAATTATCTCGTTTTTTAAAGCTTTTTACTTCAATAAAAGGCTCAAATGCTTCCCATTCATCATCTTTTAGGCGAATGATTTGGCTCATAGCAACTCGCAGGGCATTTTTTAACATAGCTAATTTCATTATTTTTAAAAATACTTACCTCACATTTTAAAAAAATCAAAAATAAAGTAGATATTTCATTTTAATTAAAAAAAGATGCGAAATAACCAGTAAAAAAGTAAAAAAGTATGGAAAAGCACCTCGCCGGTTGGCACAGTCATAGATTGAACAAATACATGGAAATCGCTTCTTATGGTCATTACGGGTTTAGCTTGTTGTTAATTCCGACTGCGGCGGCGGATTATCTTGAATATGAGCGATTTTTGCTTATAAAATCCATTGAAAAATACATAAACGATGGAAAAGTCAAGGTTTTTAGTATCAACAGCATCAATACTGAAAGCTGGATGAATTCTAAAATGCATCCCAAGCACAAAGCCATGCGGCATGAACAATACAATGAATACGTTTTTAATGAAGTGATTCCCTACATCAAAACGCATACAAGTGCAGAAACGCCAATTATTACGTGTGGTGCAAGTTTTGGTGCCTTACATTCAATGAATTTGTTTTTAAAAAGACCAGATTTAATCAATGGAGTAATAGCAATGAGTGGATGTTACGACCTTTCGGCTTATACAAAAGGTTATTTTGACGATGATGTCTATTTTAATTCCCCAGAACATTATCTCCCTAATTTAGATGATGATTACTTTCTCACAAAAATCAGAAAAGCCCAAAAGATACTGGTTTCAACGGGCTGTGGAGCTTGGGAAGACCCGGAATCAAGTCGCCGCTTTTCCAAAATTTTAGAAGCCAAAAATATTCCACACGAATTGGATGTATGGGGCTATGATATGCCACATGATTGGGAAACTTGGCGTAAAATGTTGCCTTACTATCTTGAAACGAAGTTTTGATTATCTATGAACTGTTTTGCACACAGTTCACAGATAAGCAGTTCACACTTCAAAATCATTTCGCTTTAAAAGTCCAAGTAATTTTCATGATTGAAACGATTTCACCGGTGGTTTGTGTGCCGATTGATGTCATCGTTATGGTTTGGGGTTCTTTGGTTTGAATGGCTTTTTCCACTATTTCAAAAACCCTTGCCCCATCGTTGCAGGTAAATGTGGTCTTAGAATTGGCTTTTTTAGTGAATTCCATTTCAAGATTACTGACCAACATGGACACTTTCCCCCTGCCAGCAATCGCTAATGTTGCCAATGCTCCAGTTGAGAATTCAGCCGCCGCCGCTTGGGCAGCAAAATAAATTGAATTAAACGGATTTTGGGAACGCCAACCGTAGGGTAATGTTATGTCCGATTTTTCACTGTCAACATGCTTTACACGCACACCCACAAACCAAGCAGCAGGCAACTTGTACAATAACCAAAACCATAGTTTAATTGGACTATTAAAATCATCAATACATTTAATTTGGCTATTATTAAGGCTTTTTACTGAGGGGGTGGTCGAAATTGTATCCATTATATTGTGCATGCGTTATAAATTTAATGACGATTCAAATGTTTAGATATATAAGTTTAAATAAATATACTTTTTTCATGACAAATTTAGCGAATATTCGCAAAAAGTGTAGCTTTGAACAAAATTTTTAAATTACATTTTGTAAAAGTCTCAAAAAAGCTCTGAAATAGCTGATTTTGAACTTTAAAAAGTAGAATAGTTTAAAATGATTATTATAACTATTGAAAAGAATAAAACGCTTTGCAATATTTGCACATCACTTTTTATCAAAAAATAATGAATCGAGTTAGTAAAGAAATAACATGTACAAAACAATTTTTCAATCGTAAAATGGTTAAATACTACAAATAGAGATATTTACACTTGAAGAAATTTTAAATATATAGAATTGTATATAATTTCTTTAAAAACAATTTAGTATTTAAAAAAAACGTGTTACATTTGAGCCGCAATGAAAAATTTGAAGAACGATTAGGGAAAATAATTAAAACCATCACTCGATAGTTTCACTTCCACCTATTGGTACGTCCAAATTTTAAATAGACTAAACTCAATTAATTATTTCTTTATGGATCTTCACGAATATCAGGGGAAAAACCTCCTAAAAAGTTTTGGTGTTAAAATTCAAGAAGGCATATTATGTCATACGCCAGATGAAGCTTTTAATGCCGCTTTACAATTAAGAGCAGAACGAAATAGCGAAGGATGTGTTGTAAAAGCACAAGTTCATGCAGGCGGTAGAGGAAAAGGCGGTGGTGTAAAATTTGCACCAACTCCTGAAAAAGCAAAAGAAAAAGCATCAGATATTTTAGGAATGATGTTGATAACGCCTCAGACTTCAGCTGAAGGTAAATTGGTTAGAAAAGTTTTGGTGTGTGAAGATGTATATTATCCTGGAGCAAACGAGCCCAAAGAATTTTACATCTCAGTTTTGATGGATAGAGGCAAAAAGTGCAACGTAATTATATACTCTACTGAGGGGGGAATGGATATTGAGAAAGTAGCGGAAGAAACGCCCGATTTGGTACATAAGGAGTGGGTTGATCCACTTTTAGGTTTACGTCCATTTCAGATAAATAAAGTTTGTTTTAATTTAGGGTTAAGCGGCGCCGCATTTAAAGAAATGTACGCTTTTATTGATTCACTTTATGCAGCGTTTGTGGGTAGCGATGCATCTATGTTTGAGATAAACCCTTGTTTGAGAACTTCTGATGATAAAATCATCGCCGTAGATGCAAAGGTTTCTCTCGATGATAATGCCCTGTATCGCCATCCTGAATTAGAAGCACAGCGTGATAAAGATGAAGAAGATGCTACAGAAGTTGAAGCATCAGAAGCTGATTTGAATTATGTAAAATTGGACGGCAACGTCGGTTGTATGGTCAACGGTGCAGGTTTAGCGATGGCTACTATGGATATGATTCAACTAAGTGGAGGCTTCCCAGCCAACTTCTTAGATGTGGGTGGTACAGCTAATGCAGAGCGAGTTGAAAAAGCTTTCAAAATTATTTTGAAAGATCCAAATGTAAAAGCTATCTTAGTGAATATTTTCGGTGGCATCGTTAGATGTGACAGAGTTGCTCAAGGTGTAATCGATGCTTACGCAAATATTGGCACGATAAATGTGCCAATAATTATTAGATTACAAGGTACAAATGCGGACATTGCTAAGAAAATGATAGATGAATCTGGTCTAAAAGTCTTTTCAGCAATAGAATTGAAAGAAGCAGCAAATTTAGTTAAACAAGTGCTCGCTTAATTTGTTATAGATTTATACAAATTTTAATTTGCTTTGTTACTTGTTGTATATTCTGCGTCTATATAATAAAAAAAAGAAAAAATCGTATTATACGATATAAGATATTGTACTCATGGTATAATTTTTTTG
>JANPHO010000230.1:0-31628 GCA_031424515.1 Saprospiraceae bacterium | reverse complement strand
CTTGATATTGGCACCAAGTTGTACCGAAACCATCAGAGGGGCGACGCGGGTACACATAGGTGCAAGAGCGCGGGCTTTAGAAAATCAATGTTACACAATTGTATCTCAAACAATAGGCAATGCACCATGGTCTCCTGCAGTAGATATTAATTATGGATTTGCAGCTTTTTATTGCACACCCGATAAGGATATGCCCGAAGAAGGCATTATTTCACAAAAAACGCCCAATACTGAGGGGTGGCTCGTGCAATCTCTTGATTTTTCAAAATTAGAAACGGTGCGTAATGATGGGCAAGTTTTTAATTTTAAAGACCATAATCAAGTAGCTACAAAACTGAAAAATGAGGAGATCAAACTGATTAGATACAAAATAGGTTAGGAATAGACCTCTTCCACTTCAAAGCGATACCCTCTTCCATGCACATTCGTAATTTTTAAAGTGTCATCCTCTTTTAAAATTTTGCGCAAACGCGAAACAAACACATCAACACTTCGACCCACCAAAACGCCTTCATCCTCCCAAACGGATTTGAGAATAAAATCACGGTCTAATAACTCATTTTTATGCTCACAAAATAAATTGAGTAATTTTGCTTCTCGAAAAGTGAGTTTTTGTGAAATATTTTCAATAAAAACAATTTGATTATGGGTATCGAAAATTGATTTACCAATGTGCACTAAATGCTTTTCATCCGCTTGTTGTATATCCTTTGAAATTGGTTTATTACTCTTTTTTCTTGAAAAAACATAAAAATAGTAAAAAGCACTGCCAATAATAAAAGCTGATAATGCGCCGACGAATAAGTAAACAATCGGTTTTTGAGATGCCACAATAGGCATATCCCTAAAAATTACCTTAAAATTAAAGCAACTCAGCGCTTGATTGCGCCCGCCACACGTCACACCTGTACCATTTGAAAAATCAATTGAATTGTAGCCTAATACCAATTCTGCATTTTTACAATCCCAAACTTCAACATCATACCCCTCAGTAATGCCATGCAGCGAAAAGCTATTTTTTAACAAAGTGGGCAAACTATCGTAATTAAAATGGTGCTCCATTTTGACTAAATAGGAATTTTCACCTGATTTTTTGACGGGCGCAATAGTAGAAGTAGAGTCCCCCGATTGTTTTAATAAAAGGTGAGCCGTGCGACGCAAAGCCAAATTTATTCTATCAGAATATTCCTGTTGAGAATCAGGTCTTCTATTCTCACCTAAAAAAGCAGAGACCGTTACTAAACTGGTACTAATTAGAACAGCAACAATTAAAGAGTTTTTTATTACTTTTTTATTCATAAGCCCAAAATTAAGGGTTTAATTTCATAAAAACTTAGGTTTTACATTTGCTTTACACTCTTTTACAGGGTTTTAACCATTGATAGTGGATATTCAGCTAGATTTGTTTCATCTTTTTTATTAATTTTATTCATTACTAAATTATGTATCATGAAAGCGAAAACAAAATATCTATTCCTCTGCTTGGGAATCATTTTTAGCTTGAATATTGGGCACGCTCAATATTTGGAAAATTATTTCACAAGCCTAACTGTAATTAGGTGGGATGTACAGATACTCAGGCAAAAACACGCCAGTGAAGTCATGCAAGACAATGAGTTCGAGCGCAATGTGCTGACGAGTAATATTCACGCTAATCCACTATTACTGAATGGTAAAATGTTGAATTACGGGACTTTTGATAGCAATACCACGGGTGTTTTAACGGTAGTAAAAGGCAAACCAGAGACAAGTGAAGCACAAGCAATTCCATTTTATGTATCTATCCGTCGAAATGGTAAAATTATCACCAACAGTAAAATGGGTTTTTTAAATAAAAAATTGACAAAAATTGAAATCTCAGATATTTTAAAATTTAGCCAAAATGACGATGTGTTGATTATTAAACCCGTAAAAACTGAAGATTGGAGAGCCAAAAGAATATTGAAAATTGTGAATAATTTTGGATGCTAAACCATTAGAAATGAAAAATAGAAATATAATAATTGCAGCTTTTTTAGTCTTATTCTTTAAAATAGGCTTATCGGCACAGAGCAAATTTAGTGAGTGTTCAGCCATTTTTTTAAATCAAAAAATGGTGGTTGATGATTATTCTCCAAATGGAAAATGTCAATTAAAAGCGAATGCAAAAGGCACTTTAACTGTCAATACGGCTATTTTTGAAAATGATACATGGCGAGCAGAAGATCAAATTGGGTTTAAAATCACAATTAGAGATGGAAATACCAAGACGCTTCTCTCCTATTCAGAAATATCGTTTTTAAAAATTGACATTCAATCAATTTTATCAAAATGCAAAAAAGGTGATTCTATTTTGATAAGTGTTTTAAAAGATAAATATGCTTTGCCACATAATGAAATTTTAGTTGAGTGAAATACCCCTCAGCCTGCCTATCGGCACATAGGTATTTAAGCTGTTTTAGGGCTTTTTACTGAGTAGTCAAGCAAGTTAATCATTAGGCACAACTCTTGGAAAGTTTGCAACTTTCCAAGAGTTTCCATTAAAAAGAACCCAAAACTACTGAATTAATTATGTATTAAAGGCGTTTAAATTTTTAACAATGAAACGCGATTTATTCTTTTTTAATAAAAGCCAAACCCACACCTTTTTCAGCCATCAATTCACCCAATTCATCCAGAACGGTGATGTCCTCGATGGTTGATGGTGCGCTGAATGATTTTCCATCAGCGATGTGGCGCATTATTTTACGTAAAATTTTACCTGAACGAGTCTTTGGCAGACGCTTGGCAATCACCGCCCGACGGAAAAAAGCCACTGCGCCAATTTGCTGACGCACCATCTGGATGAGGTCTTCCTCAAGTTGTTTTTCAGTAATATCTTCGCCGCCTTTGAGCGCAACGAAACCTACGGGGACTTGTCCTTTCATTTCATCCTCCACGCCGATTACCGCACACTCCGCTACTGAGGGGTGACTCGCCACAATCTCCTCCATAGCCGAAGTGGACAAGCGATGACCCGCCACGTTGATAACATCATCAATGCGACCCGTTATGTAAGTGTAGCCATTTTCATCCTTATAACCGCCATCACCTGAAAAATAATAACCCTGATACGCTGCCAAATAAGAATCTTTAAAACGCTGAGTATCATTCCATAAAGTCGGCAAACAGCCCGGTGGCAATGGATATTTTATCGTCACTGCCCCCTCAGTATTTGGGGCTTGAATATCCAAATTATCATCTAAAATTTGAATATCGAACCCTGGCACTGGCTTGCCCGCACTGCCTGGCTGTATCGGAAATATTTCAAGTCCCGCATAATTGGCTAACATTGGAAAACCCGATTCGGTTTGCCACCAATGGTCAATCACAGGGCGATTCAGTTGTCCGCTCAACCAATCGAGCGTAGAAACATCGCAACGCTCGCCCGCTAAAAACTGATATTTGAAATGCGATAAATCATATTTTTTAAGCAATTCACCATTCGGATCTTCTTTACGAATAGCCCGAATGGCAGTTGGAGCCGTAAAAAACACTTTTACACCATATTCTGAAATAACACGCCAAAATACACCTGCGTCTGGCGACTTTATCGGCTTGCCTTCGTAAACAATTGTTGTACAACCCATTATCAATGGTGCATAAACAATATATGAATGTCCTACAACCCAACCCACATCACTCGCCGCCCAAAATACATCTCCTGAATTGACACCATAAATATATTTCATCGAAAATTGCATAGCCACCGCATGACCGCCATTATCTCGCACAATACCCTTCGGTTTACCCGTTGTGCCCGATGTATAAATGATGTATAGAGGGTCATTCGCATCCACGGACACGCAATCATA
This sequence comes from Saprospiraceae bacterium, assembly GCA_031424515.1. GTDB lineage: Bacteria > Bacteroidota > Bacteroidia > Chitinophagales > Saprospiraceae > JAAFJT01. Next base: position 27,795 of record JANPHO010000230.1, on the reverse strand, counting down.
AATCGGTTCAGCATCTTCCAAAAGCTCCACCCAATCGTAATCACGCCCTTTTTGCAAATCAGCGGTAGCAAAATCTCTTTGGTAGCAAACCACATGTTCCACCTTATGTTCAGCTTCATCCAAAGCCCTATCCACGATGGGTTTGTAAGGGATAATTTTATCCAATTCTTTGCCACCACTCGCCATCAAAAGCACTTTTGGCGTAGCGTCATCAATGCGAATAGCTAATTCATGTGCCGCAAAACCGCCAAAAACCACCGAGTGAATCGCCCCCAATCGAGCACACGCCAACATCGCAAACGTCACTTCTGGAATCATGGGCATATAAATAATCACCCTATCCCCTTTCTCAATACCCATACCCCTCAGTACCCCAGCGAATTTGGCGACTTCATGTTGTAATTGGCGATAGGTGTATTGTCGTTTGGCACCCGTTGCCGGCGAATCGTAAATGATAGCCGTTTGGTCGCCACGCCCGTTTTCCACATGGTTATCCACAGCGAGGTAGCATGTGTTCATTTTACCGCCTTTGTACCAGCGATAAAGCCCATCTTTTTCTTTTGAAAGTATGGTTTTGGGGAATTTGAACCAGTGAATGGCTTGTGCTTGTTCACGCCAAAACCCTTCTGGATTAGCCAAACTGCGCTCGTAGAGGGATTCGTAGGTCATTTTATGATATTTTAATGTTGAATTTATAATTTGGTTTTTAATATTTACCACAAAGGGCACATAGAAACACAAAGGTTATATACTCTTTTAAACTTACTTTTAAAAATAGTCTTTGTGTTTCTATGTGTTCTTTGTGGTTGAAAATTATCGTTTATTCACAATATACAACGCCATTCCTACTAAAATGGCACCAAACAATTGCTGTACATTAATGCTTGTTTTTAATATAAAAATATATAAAATAACGTTAAAAAAGGGTGCTAAAAAAAAAAAACTACTCGCTTTCAATGCTCCACCTTTTGATAAAGCAACGTACCACAATCCGAATGAACCCGTTGAGGAGGGTATCGCTAACCACAAAAACCAAAACCATCCAGAAGCGTCCAATACTGAGGGGTCATAGTGTTCTTTCATGATAAAAGACATTGTTATTAAAACAAAGCTTCCCATCAACATTTGACCAAAACTCAATATAAAAGGCGGAACTTTTACACGGCTTTTTTTAGCATAAATAGTAGCCGATGACCAACAAAATGCGGAACCCAAACCCAATAAATTACCCCGCATTTCTAAGCCATCTGCATTGATGCCAATGAGTAAAATGACGCCTAAAATACCCAATAAAAACCCGATATACTGAGGGGGTCTTATTTTTTCATGTAAAACAATGGGACTCAACGCAGCAACCCAAATAGGGTTTGTAAACAATAAAACTGACGAAGTAGCGGCTGAAATATAAAGCATCGAGAGGAACAAAAGCCCCATTGTACCCGCAGTTTGTAAAAGCCCAATAATGGCAACTTTTCGCCATTCGGATATTAAAATGCCTTTAAAAGATTGTCGTGTGAGGTAAATAACGGGTAAAGTTGCAATGGATGCTACTAAAAAACGCCATCCTACGAGGGTAAACGGCGGTATCGTTTTCAGTAAAATTTTACTCGCCACAAATGATGCGCCCATGAAAAATGTAGCACCTAATAATGCCCAATAAAATGACTTTTGCATATTTTGTATTGTTAAATTGCTGTATTGTTGTACTGTTTTTGCTAATTGAACGTGTACATTTTAATGGTTTTAAAAATAATATCACAATAATAATAGGCAAAACAATACAACAATTCAGCAATTCAACAATACATATTATTTTTTAAGCGTCGGTGCACCCTCTTTTATGATTTCTACCACTGCTGGGTCGAGCAATGTCGAAATATCGCCTAAGTTGGAGACGTCACCTTCGGCTATTTTACGTAAAATACGGCGCATGATTTTACCCGAACGCGTTTTGGGTAAACCCGGTACAATTTGGATAATATCAGGTCGTGCAATGGGGCCAATCTGCTTATTTATTTCAATAATGACCTCGTCTTTGAAGGCTTTTTCACTATGAACTGCTCTATCGCATATCACAAAGGCGTAAATACCTTGCCCTTTGATGTCGTGCGGATAACCCACTACGGCGGATTCTACCACAAATGGGTGTTTATTAATGGCGTCTTCGACCTCAGCGGTACCGATTCGATGACCCGAAACATTAATAACATCATCCACTCGCCCAATAATACGGTAATAACCATCTTCATCCCGTTTTGAACCATCACCCGTGAAATAGTAGCCTGGATAGGGTCCAAAATAAGTTTGACGAGCCCGCTCATGGTCACCCCAAGTGGTGCGAATAATGCCAGGCCAAGGAAATTTAATGCATAATAAACCTTCTACGTTATTGCCTTCTATCTCTTTTCCGCTTGGGTCGAGTAAGCATAGTTGTATACCCGGTAAAGGCAATGTTGCCATTGTGGGTTTTAAAGGCGTTACGTTTGGTAATGGTGAAATCATGATACCTCCCGTTTCAGTTTGCCACCATGTATCAACAAGTGGGCAGCGGCTTTTACCAATGTAACGATAATACCATTGCCATGCCTCTTCATTAATTGGCTCGCCTACCGAACCCAAAACTTTTAACGAAGACAGCGAATATGGCGCAACGTATTGCAAACCAGCACCCATTAATGAGCGAATAGCCGTTGGAGCGGTGTAAAATTGATTAATTTTTAATTTATCCACCATATCCCAAAAGCGACCGGCATCGGGCCAAGTGGGAATACCTTCAAAAATCACCGTTGTAGCGCCCGATAAAAGAGGCCCATAAACGATATATGAGTGCCCCGTAATCCAGCCAATATCCGCCGTGCAGCAATAAATATCTTTTGCCCCCACTTGAAAAACTTGTTGGAAAGTATATTGAGTATAAATCATATAGCCAGCGGTAGTATGTACCACGCCTTTAGGCTTGCCCGTAGAGCCTGATGTATAGAGGATGAAAAGTGGGTGTTCACTCTCTACTGGCGTTGGAGGGCAATAAGTAGAGGCATTTTTCATTTCATCGTGCCACCATTTATCACGCCCTTCATTCCAGTGCACAAAACAATTGATGCGTTTGTACACAATGACCGTTTGTACTGAGGGGGTGTTCGCCATCGCCTCATCAGCAATATCTTTGAGTTTAATTTCTTTATTTCCACGGTATGAGCCGTCGCTCGTAATGACCACCTTACACTCCGAATCGTTGATACGGTCGCCCAAGGCATTGGCAGAAAAACCACCAAAAACGACTGAGTGAATCGCCCCGATACGCGCGCAAGCCAATACCGCAATGGCTAACTCAGGTAACATGGGCATATATATACACACACGGTCGCCTTTTTCAATGCCATTGTTTTTTAAAACATTGGCAAATTGACATACTTTCGCGTGCAATTGGCTATAAGTGAGGGTAATGCCTGAGTCGTTTGGGTCATTAGGTTCCCAGATGATAGCGGGTTTATCACCATTTTTTTCGAGATGGCGGTCGAGTGCATTTTCAGTAATATTGGTCATGCCACCTTCAAACCACTTGACATCGTGGGAAACAAAATTCCAATCGAGGATTTTGTCCCATTTTTTATGCCATTCAAAACTGTCTGCTTGTTCAGCCCAAAATCCTTCTGGGTCTTTAACGCTGCGAGCATACTCCTTTTTATATTGCGGGAAGGATTTGATTAAATTGCTCATTATTTGTTTCTTTTGAAATGATTGAATAGAGAGTTTCTTTTTAGGAAAAGAAAATACATTAGGCGTGAAACAAAAAATAATGTACCCAAATTGGTTATTATATTTTCTTTAGAAAAATTAAATTTCTTGAAGAATAGTCATCTATTTAAAAGGAATTTAACGCATAATAAAGGAAATAGAATGACTGAGTTGAGTAGATTATTTTTTGTTTCACGCCTTACCACAAAGGAGTATTTTTCAATGTTGTTTAGTTCTTAAAATGAATTCAGCAGCTAAAATATATAATAATCTATATAATTGCATTGGTTTTCAGAAAAAAATTTCACTTTAACATTGTAGCAAAATTTTATTTCCAAAAAATGTATTTTGCTTAATTTTTATATCGAATCTAAACTTGAAAATCATCCAAACTCTACCAATTCATTGACAATTCCTATCAATTCTTCATTGTCAAATGGTTTTGTGAGATAGTACTCCCCGCCCGTAGAATAACCTTTTACTTTATCAGCTTGAGTGCCTCTTGCCGTTAAAAATATGATGCGGGTATCTTCAAGTCCCTCTATATTGCGCACACGACGGGCTACTTCAAAACCATCAAAGCCTGGCATCATGACATCGAGAATGACAATATCGGGACGAAATGAATCTATTTTTTCAATCGCTTGAAGACCATCAAAAGCTTTCTGAACGATATAACCTTCCTTTTTAAGTAGAAACTCCAGAGCTACTAATATATTGGGTTCATCGTCCACGAGAAGAATTTTCTTTACTTTAATTGAACTTTCCATCTATGTATAATCAAAATAAAAATGAATGTTGTTTCAGTTTGTACGATATAAAATTATGAATTTTTATTAAAATAAAGAACTTTTTTATTAAAAATATGCAATGTGTTTATTTATTTATACAATATTTCCGTAATATTATTAGTTATTACATAGAGTCTTTTGGGTATAATTTTTGGTTTAAGATAATTGCACCAGTTATTCACTTTAATTAACCGCACTCTATTAGCGTTTATCTTGGAGATCAAATAACAACTTTTACTAATACTATAATTGACATTATAACCGAATTTAAATCATATATCTCTTATTCTCAATTAGTTAAACATTATGGAAAGCAACAAAGGCAATCAAGATGTATTAATGAAGCATATTAGTGTTTTCGCAACTACTCTCCTGGTCAAGGAAAAAAGAAGCTCAATCGAAGTGGTCAATATTCTGATTAATACGGGTATAGATACTCATATCGCAAATTCTATAGTTGAAAATATTCAATCCCAAATTGAAGATTCGAATAAGGGAAAGGGCTTTAGAGATTTAGTTTACGGCACTATTTGGTTCATCGGCGGCATCATTGGAACGATAACTGGTTTGGGTCTCATGTTTTGGGGCGCAATCCTATTGGGAAGCATCCAATTCATGAAAGGGCTTTTCAAAATATACCAACTGAATCAATTGAAAATCAACTAATTGAATATCTTTCACTAAATTCGCATTGCGGTCTTCAGGTTTCTATAAAGAATCAATGGGTAATTTAATAACAAAAGTAGTTCCACCGCCGAGTGTATCCTCTACATATATTTGCCCATTGTGGTGTTCCACTATTTTTTTACTGATAAAAAGACCTAATCCACTACCTGTTGGCTTACCTGCTTGTGGGTCATCAATTTGGGTAAAACGCTCAAATATCATGGCACGGTTGTTTTCAAGTATACCTTTGCCGTTATCTTTTACCTTAATGATTGCTTTATTCTCTACTTTTGATAGTTCTAATCCAACATACCCCCCCTCAGTATTTGTGAATTTCACGGCATTGGATAATAGGTTCACTATTACTTGAGTGATTCTATCATTATCGGCAGTAATAAAAATATCAAAATCAGGCATAATCAATTGACAGTCAATACCTTTCTCCTCACATATCGGTTTTATACCTTTTCCTGCTTTTTCAATTAAATCATTCAAATTCTGCTGATTCATTTTCCAATTATAGGCATTGGACTGCAATCTTTCAATGTCCAAAACTTGATTGATAAGGCGCGTAATACGTTCAGTTTCGAGTACCACTATACCCAAAAATTCGTCATGCTGCTCTTTAGGAAGGTCTTTATTATCCAATAAAATTTTAGAAAGAGCTTTTATGGAAGTCATCGGCGTTCTCAGCTCATGCGTCACAGTGGTCACAAAATCAGCTTTCAAGGTATCCAACTGTTTGAGTTGATTATTGGCATTTTGCAGTTGCTCAGCCATTTCCTGAAGTTCCTTGGATTTCCGCTCCAATTCACGGTTGGTTACAATTATCTCTTGGGTTTGATCCAATAAGCGCAACATTTCATCCAAACTTATGGGGTCTTCTTTTACGACCGAACCAATCAAAACTTTAGCGGACGAAGCACCCAAAGCACCCGCTAATTGTGTTTCAACGTAAGCAATAATTTCGGCTTGGGCAATGACTGTTTTATCAAGGTTCACTTCATTTTCTTCTTCATATATTCGTAAAAGTATATTCGTTCGTTCTTCTCCTAAAAAGCGGTTCATCAAATAGCGTAAATCTTCCATTTTTGCTTGCCGACGCATTACTTCAAACTCATTACCGACATTCATGTATTTATAAATATTGACAAAATAATCCGCTTGCGTAATTTCTTCTGAACTTTGTTTGGTGTATAGTGAGACTAAAACATAGGCGGATATATTAAAAAAAAGACTCCAAAAAGCTGAATGTGAAATTTGGTCATAGCCCTCCAAGCCAAATAATGCATAAGGTTTTAAGAATGACAAACCCCAGTACCCCTCAGTAATAACACTCTTAGACACCAACCCGTACTCCGCCATAGTGGGAATGGTGAGTGTCATCGCCCAAACGATAAATCCAAAAGTCAATCCAGCAAAAGCCCCTAATCGCGTGGCTCTTTTCCAAAATAAACCTCCGATGACAATGGGAGCAAATTGCGTTACAGCCGCAAAAGAGACTAAGCCAATGGACACCAACTCGCGGTTAGAGGCTATAGTACGCACATAAGCTAAAGCCAAAAGCATGATTAAAACAATGCTGACGCGCCGAACTAAAATAACTGATTTTGAAATATCGCGTTTGCCTTGCCTAAATGCTGAAAAAGTATTGATTAAAAACGGGATAACTATATGATTGCTAATCATGATACTCAAAGCCGTCGTTTCCACTATCACCATACTCGTAGCCGCAGAAAGCCCCCCAATAAATACCAATAAGCCTAAAAAGTAGTGCCCATTTGCCAATGGTAATTGTAAAACGAAGTTGTCAGGACGAATATTCATCCCCTCAAATTGCATCAATCCTGCCAACGTCACGGGCAAAACGAATATATTGATAATCAATAAATACAAAGGCAAAAGCCACATCGCCTTATTGACGTGCTGTGGATTGATGTTTTCAACAACTGAAATGTGAAACTGACGCGGTAAAAACATGAATGCTGACATGGATAAAATCGTCAACCAAAACCATTCACTCGGCGAAGTACTGCCTTCGGATAAAAATAATAATTTATATGTTTTGGGATTCAAAGCTGCTTGATGAAAAAGGTCAGTAAATCCATTGTACAGCCCAAAAGTCACAAAAAAACCAACAGCTAAAAAAGCAACTAATTTAACAATAGATTCAAAAGCCACTGCTGTAACTAAGCCTTCATGCCGCTCATTGGGGTCAATATTACGCGTACCAAACAGGATGGTAAAAATGGCTAAAACAGCCGCGATGTAAAATACGGTGCTATAAAAAAAACTTACCCCCTCAGTATTTAAAGCCTGATGGGCAGGTGAAAAGGTAGCCAATAAATCAAAACTATCTGCTATGGCTTTAAGTTGTAATGAAATATAAGGAATAATGCCAAAAAAAGCAACTACTGTCACTGAAACCCCTAAAATACTGCTTTTACCATATCTACTGGATATAAAATCGGCGATAGAGGTAATCCTTTGTGATTTTGAAATGAGGATAATTTTACGTAAAACCATAATCCACAAAGGAGCCAATAAAGTAGGACCAAAGTAGATGGGCAACATACCTAAACCTGATTTTGAAGCCTTACCCACACTGCCAAAGAACGTCCAAGCTGTACAATACACCGCCAATGAAAGCGAATAAATATAGGGATTATTCGTCCACTGTGCTCCTTTTTCAGTGCGTTTATCGGTGTAAAATGCAATTAAAAAAAGGAGTAATATATAACTAAAAGATACTATGGCAAATACGCTGATGTTCATCTGAATTTACTTTTTTTTGTTTTTTTTCAGATTGGGAATCGAGGGAAAATCCTGCCGTTGTACAACCCAAACGGATGCAATTACTAAAAACCAAAGTACAAATAGGTAAACAAATAAGGCAGGAAAACCCATTATCCAATGAGATTTTGAAAACGCCCCGACAATTGGGTAGTTCAATAAAAAAGCAAATAGGCAGAATAAGGCTAAAAGCTTGGATGTTTTATTACTCATTGTTTAGTTGTTGGTTATTTTCAAGCGCAGAAAAGAAATTATATTCCAAATACAAATCAAAATAAGAAAAAGTCCATGACTTTCAACTGAAAATTATAGACTTTTTTGAAAATATGTATCAAGGCGGTTAGTTAGGGACATAACCGCCTGATACACATAAAACGGAAACACAACCAAATAGAAATCAAAACAAAATGGTCTCTCAAACGCATCTTATTTCTTAATCAATTTTTGTAAACAATTTTTAACATATTTTAAACAACATCTTCAAACTCACCTTTTACTGCATACCAACCAAATATCAACAAACCCGCCATTACTGGTAAAAAGATGAGAATGAGGATTGACCATTGCGTGATGGTATTGGTTTTATCTGCCGCAGACGCTGCTGCCATTTTTTCAAAACCCTTAGATGTCAACATGTATGCAGAAACTGGAGCCAGAATCATGCACAACACACCTATTATTTTTTTAATGATACCCATTATTTAGATATTTTTAATTGTTAAAACAATTCATTTTCATTTATCTGATTTTTTAATAAAAATTAAGGTTTTATACTGAGGGTGTATTATAAATAGATATTAAACAATAGACGTTAGACCTACAAAAAATTGATAATCAACGAGTTGCAAATTTTGAAAGTAGTAACCTGCCTGTCAGCAGATAGATTACTCATAAACACCTACTTATATATATCCTCCTCATCTTAATTTTTAATTAATCTTCTACATTTTCGTCGTTCTTATTCGGTAAGAAAAATACGCCAATAACAAGACATAACGCTGCCACACCCAATGGATAATTCAAGCCCGCATAAATATCACCCGCTGGATTTTCTGCTGTTTTGGATGCTTCCGTCAATAATACACCAATAAAAGGTACAAGTCCACCGAACACACCGTTGCCAATGTGATACGGTAAAGACATAGACGTGTAACGAATGCGCGTAGGGAATAACTCAACCAAGAAAGCGGCAATGGGTCCATATACCATTGTTACGAATAAAACCAGAATAAAGCATAATCCGATGATTGACCATTTATTTGAATCACCCAGCATCATTACTGAACTTGTTTTAGGCTTCATCTTAGCAGCTTTTCCTACTGTATCCACCGGGGCAAGGGTTGCCACCGTTGTCGTGAGAGCCGAACCATCCGCATAATATTTGACTGTAACATTTGTGATAGTAGAGTCTTTCGTTTTATCATCTATTTTAATAACCGGAGCTTTTTTATCCACTTTATCCGTTAATTCAGATTTAGTTTTAGAGTCAGTAACGGCTTTTAGTTGTTGGAAAATAGGCTTTGTTGCAAGGATAGCCAAAAGCATACCCGCCATCATAATCCATTTACGACCGATTTTATCCGAAAGTGTAGCAAACACAATAAAGAACGGTGTACCCAACAGGAGTGCAATACCTAACCATGATTCTACTTGTTCAGGGTCAACTGCACACGCTCCTTTCAAGAAGTTCATAGCATAGAATTGACCTGTGTACCAGACAACACCTTGACCACAAGTAGCACCAAATAATGCTAAAAGTACCATTTTGAAATTCTCTTTTTTACCAAAAGATTCAGCGAGTGGATTGGCAGATGTCTTACCTTCGGATTTTAACTTAGCAAATATAGGTGACTCGTTCATACGCAAACGAATGACTACAGAGATAGCTACCATGAAAATAGAAAGTAAGAATGGAATACGCCAACCCCAATCAGCAAAAGCCTCTTTTGTCATAGAGTGACGGCATGCAATAATCACGATTAATGATACAAATAAGCCAATCGTAGCGGTGGTTTGAATCCATGATGTCCAGAACCCTCGCCGACCCACGGGTGAGTGTTCGGCCACATAAGTAGCCGCACCACCATATTCCCCACCAAGAGCAAGACCTTGCAATAAGCGTAAAATAAGCACTAAAGCAGGTGCTAAAGCACCAATTGTTTTATAACCAGGAATTAAACCAATTAAAAATGTAGCACCACCCATCATCAACAACGTAAGAAGAAAGGTGTATTTACGACCAATAATATCACCCAAACGCCCGAAAAATAGAGCACCAAAAGGGCGAACAATAAAGCCCGCTGCGAATGTTGCCAAGGTAGAAAGAAAAGCAGCAGTCGGATTGTCAGAAGGGAAAAACTGAGTAGAAATCTCTTTTGCTAACGAGCCAAAGATGTAGAAGTCATACCATTCAATCAGTGTACCCACGGATGAGGAGGCAATGACTGACGTGAGACCTTTTTCGTTATTGTTTGCCATAATGTACTAAAATTTAATGTTGTGTAAAATCTTTTTTAAAATTTAAAGTTGGTTACACCTCAAATATACTGAGGGGTATTGTTTTATTTTGATTAATTATTCTAAAAAACTATAAGAAAATATGCATTTGCATTGTGAACTGACCTTTGCTGCCATTGCGTTCTATTGCACCCGAAGTAGCATTGGCTTTGTAAACAGGGCGTGTCGCATACTCAGCTGTAATCTTGGCATTATGACCCGTAATAAACCAATTTAAACCCAATCCCATTTGAGTAGAAGCAGTTGCTAAACGGTCAAATTTTTTGTAGGTCATAGTCGCATATGGCATAAATTGATATCCTATCTTATTTTTAGGCGCTGCATAACCGACTTGCGCATAAAAAATACTGCCTGTACCAATCGTTGGTTGCAAGTTACCGCCACCAGCCCAAGAATCAACAGTTCCACCGTTTTTAAGTGGTAGTACTCCCCCATGCTCATTCAAGATACCCAAATTGCGGATATAGCGCGGTCCGAAATTCATATTATAATATGTCAAAAGAACATTTAAACAATCACCCTTACCTTTTCTCGTGGGCATATCTATAAATACGTCCGCCCCCAATACCGTTTCATTATGACGACGAATAGAGTCTGATACCCCTGAAATCCGAGTTGCCATAGCCTCAGGATGAGAATAAAATCCGGCACCCACATTTAGTACTTTTTTAGCGCCTAAATAAGAGCCAACAAAATAGGGTAATACATTGGATTCTTTATCCCAAAACATATAATTAGCATAGCCTTGAATGGCAGTTTTTTCAGTCGGTGTATTGACCGACACTTCTTTACCCGCCGCCGCAGCGGCTAAGGCAGATGTCGCCGTACCATTTACAAAAGGCTTATTGATAGATACTCGATAATCCAATTTACCCAATTGCCCTTTCGCATATATACCAAATTGACGTGCAAATTGGTCAGTAGCCTCAATATTAAACCAGTTAAAAATAGGCGCATCCATAGTCATGAAATTCAAAGTTGAATGGCTTGAAAGACGTGAAACCCCATTCCAATAATGCAAACCCATACCCACGTGCAATTTTGTGGGTTGAATAGCAAATTCCGTCCAAGCATCGTGGATATACAATTGTGGTCTTTTACCAGCATTGCTCACGCCCGATGATGTTATATTAGAGCCCGCACCTGCACCGCCATTGATAAACGACTGATTATTGATACCAAAATGAGTCAAAATCAAAAATCGAGGACTTATTTGAGAATACATCAAAAGACGAGACCTGCGTATAGCCACATCAAAAGACGTTTTGCCCGTCAAATCATTGCTATTCACATCTACTGTACCCGGGTTATTTTGGGTAAATGTAGCCCACATTTGGTGCCACATGATGAAGCGGACGTATTTAGAGCCATCTTCATTTAGTTTTAATGTTAACGGTTTATAAGAGTGATCAACTGGTTTAGGTGCTGGAGCAGCTGCTGGTGCTGCCGCAGGGGCAGGTGTAGTAGTTGCTTGTCCGAATAGTGTTGATTGACCGATAAGGCAAGTACATAGCAATAAAGCCACAGCCTTTAACTTGTGAGTGAGTTTTTTCATTCTTATCTAAATTTTTAATGTTGTTTTTTATAATATTAATCTCAAATAATAATTATAATGTGAAAGTATATACATATCTATATGTATCCAAATTTTTTTAAAACTTTTTTTAAATTATTTTAAAAAACATCAAAATTATATTCTTTACCTATGGTTAAACGTCAAATAATGTATCATTTATAGTGAATTTAAACGAATGAACAACAAGTCCTTCGACTTCTAAAACATTTACTAAACTATATATTTAAATTAATTCGCCCACAAATAAAACTTATACTAATAGTAGATATTTCAATACCCCTCAGTATTTTATGTTTTATTTCATAAAAAAAGACCTCACCCAAAAGCTGTTGCTTTTGAATAAGGTCTTTGATTTAGCTCGAATTAGATATTTACAATCGCTGCTTGAAATGATATACATTCCACTATTGCAAAATAACCCTGTCAGCCATTTTTATTCATTTCCAAAAAATGTTACGTAACCAGTTGCAAGGTCATGCGTACCACCTACAATTCCAATTTCTCCCTTTTCAATCATTTCTTTTAGAATTGGGCTTCGTTCCATGACTCCTTGTACAGTTCGCTTCACATTTATAGCAGCTACTTTTTCAACAAAATCTGGGTTATTTGAACTTCGGTTTTCAGTTACAGTCTTTTCGTCATACACTGCTGGTTGTATTTTGCTTAACAGAGCTGTTAGATTACCCATCTCCACGTGGTCGCAAGCGCCTTTTATGGCACCGCATTTTGTGTGCCCAAGCACCACAATTATTTTTGAACCCGCTACTTTACAAGCAAATTCTAAACTACCTAAAATATCCTCATTAATAATATTTCCCGCAATTCGGATACTAAAAACATCACCTAATCCTTGGTCAAAAATCAATTCGGCAGAAGTTCTGCTATCAATACAACTTAATATTACCGCAAAAGGAAATTGTCCATCAGCGGTATAACCTGCTTGTTCAAGGAGATTTCTGTTCGCTTTAAGATTATTTACAAATCTATCATTGCCTTCTTTTAAAATTTGAAGTGCTTTAGCAGGCGTTAAACTGGCTTGCGTTTCTTGCGTATGTACTCTCATTTCTATTAATTTTATTTTGTACGTTTAATTTTTATTGAATATTTTGTCAAATACTGAGGGGTAGCCTAATTATGAGATATGAAAAATAAGTCATAACTCCCTAATGGCTCGATTGCACATTTTCAGCTTTATTCATTTTATAAATCTCCTTGAAGCCCAGTATACTACAATTGATATTTTTAAGCGGCGCTTTAATATCTCTAAATTCTTTTATCAATTCCAATACATCAAAATCAATGTATTTCGTATTTGAAGCATCGATTGCAACTGTTGAATTTTCCGGAATTTGGTCAAGTGTTTCCCTAATGCTGGCTTTGTTTAAAAAAGATACTTCTTCCGAAAGGTGGATTTTTATGGTATCCCCAGCATGGTGTTTTTCTTTTTGAAAAAAGTAAGAATTCTTTAAATTACCGTGTAAAATAGCTCCAATTGCTGCAACTAAACCCGCAACAACCCCAATTAGCAAGCCCTCACCTTTAAAAGGCTTATACAAACCCAATAAGTCAATCGCTAAAATGACACCTACTGTCACCATAAATGGGATGTATTGATACTTACCGTTACCAAACATTTGCTTGAATACTGATAATTTACACAACTTGTAACCCGTTAAAAGTAAGATAGCCGCTAATGCTGATAGCGGAATTTTATTCAATAACCCCGGAATTAAAATAATACAAACCAATAAAAGTAAGCCATGAAGGATAGTAGATAATTTTGTTTTAGCTCCCGCATTGATATTAGCACTGCTCCGCACAATCACACTCGTAACGGGCAAGCCGCCGATAAGCCCCGCCACTGCATTGCCTATGCCTTGAGACAAAAGCTCTCGGTTGGTATTGGTAACATTGCGTTCAGGGTCGATATTGTCCACTGCTTCAATACACAATAATGTCTCTAATGAAGCTATAATAGCAATCATAAAGCCCGTAACAATGACTTTACTATTAAAAAAGCCATTAAAATCTGGAAACGTAAAAAAGCTTAGAAACTCAGAAGGGCTATTGGCAACTTTTACTTGCACCAAGTGATCCTGCCCAACCATTAATTCGCTGCCTGTTGCTTTAAATATTTCATTTAAAATAACCGACATTAATACTGCCACCAAAGCACCCGGCACAAATTTAAATCTGCTTTTTATAAATGGCTTTTCCCATAATAGCATAATGATTATCGACACTATACAAATGAAAAAAACACCAAAATCAATGTGATTCAAGGGTTGGAATAATTCGTGTAAATCTTCATCACCAAAAGGGAAAAGTTCGGTTAAATCCCCCTTTTCATTTCTATCATAGCCAAAAGCATGGGGTATTTGCTTCGCAATGATCAAGATGCCGATACTTGTCAGCATCCCTTTTATAACACTGGATGGAAAATAATTGGCAATGCCACCCAATCTTGCAAAACCCATCAGCATTTGTAAAATACCTGCTATGAGTACAGCGCACAAGAACAATCTGAAATCACCAATATTAGTAATGGCAGCCAAGACTAAAGCCGCCAAACCCGCCGCGGGTCCACTCACACTGAGCTTCGAGCCGCTTAACGAGCCGATGACTACTCCACCAATTATACCTGAAATAATACCACTGAAAAAAGGTGCTCCAGATGCCAATGCAATGCCCAGACATAACGGTAAAGCCACTAAAAAAACAACAATACTGGCGGGCAAATCATTTTTTAAATTTGAAAAAAGACCTTTCATTTTTCTTTAGAAGATTAAGGATGTACGTTATTAGGTAAATAAAATGACGACTATTACTGTACATCTTATGGATGTATAATATGGTTGTATTTAATACCTTTTTTTGTTTTAGCTTATAAAATAATAAAATAACTCTAAATACTGAGGGGGTAAGTCTTTTCTGACGAAAGCTTATCTACCACCGATTTATTTAGTTTAGGAACAACATCAAGAAATAAATAAGGCATTTTATGGATTTAAACAATCCAAAGTATACACAATTTCAGAACAATAGAACCTTATTCAGCAATCAATTAAATATTTCGATGCAAAAGATGGAGATTATGCCTCGGGCGGATTATAAGGAAGGAAAGTGTATAATGAAGATATTAATTCTTTATCGTGAATATGAATCTTAGATTTAGAGTTAACAGAACTCCAAACCTCCATAAATTGGGTATTGATAGGATTCTTGTAGGCGAATAAGTCTTTTTCAGTTTTACTTTCTTTTTCGTCGGAATCTTTTGCATTATCGTCATCACTTTTACTTTCTTTAAACTCACAAACAGAATTATTCTTAGCTTGTTGCATAACAGCAACAGCTACACTTGATAACATCGTGAAAAGTAAAAACATTGATAAAAATAACCTCATTAAATTGGATTCATTAACGACTGAATAAAAACAGGAAATTTCCTTATCTCTCAGGCAAAAGTAACTGAATAATTAGAAAATAACAATAAACCCGATTTTTGTTTTAATTTGGATTTTATCGCTCCATTACAATAAGGTTTTACCATAAAAATTTAAGCCCTTTATTTACGTTGTAAAGCTATAATTTTTCATCCTTTTTAAAAAAAATTAAAAGTGAAAAAAATATTAATTATCTCTTTCATCTTTTGCCTATTCTCTTGTTCTGAGGATAGAGTTCAAACGGCACGTTCTGAAAAATACGGATTCATACTCCAAAAATTAGCCCAAAACAAAATATATGATAACCAGTTTGATATCTTTTTGAGGGCATTTAAAGAAGAGAAGAAACTGGAAGTATGGGCAAAAAACAAGTCAGATTCAATATTTAAAAACATAATTGATTACGATTTTTGCACATTTTCGGGTGATTTAGGTCCTAAAAGAAAAAGCGGTGACAAACAGATACCTGAAGGCTTGTATTTCATTCAAGTATTTAACCCTAAAAGTGACTATTATTTATCACTGGGCATCAACTATCCTAATACGGCTGATTCAATATTGGGTTTTAAGGAAAATCTGGGCAATGATATTTATATACATGGCGATTGTGTTAGTGTCGGGTGCATTGCCATTACTGACGATAAAATAAAGGAACTATACACTTTTGCACACATAGCCCGAGCCAGCGGACAATCTAAAATAAGGGTGGAAATATATCCTTTCAAATTTTCAGAAAATGATAATGCTACCTATAAACAATATCCTCAACATCAAAAACTCTGGGACGAGTTGAAAGTATTTTATAATGCCTTTGAAAAAACGCATAAAACTTCTTTTTTCACTGTTGATACTGAGGGGGGGTATCATATTCTATAAACTGAGTCAGAAATATCGCCCTAAAAAAACAGGGCATAGCCGTAAAGCCTGCCCTGTCATAAAAACTATCGCAAAAAGAATTATTTATTCTGTAATTAAAGGCTCCTCTTCTAATTTGGTGTGTTTGTGATTAGGGCTATAGCCTTTTATCAACTTCATTTTTAAACTTTCAGCCAAGTACAACAAGGCTGGAACGAGCACTAAAGTTAAAAAAGTAGCGAAAGCCAAACCGAAAATCATCGTCCAACTGAGGGGTCCGAAGAACGCCACATTGTCACCACCAAAGAAGATGTGAGGGTCACCATGCGTGAAAAGTCTAATAAAATCTATATTCAATCCCGTAGCTAATGGTATCAAACCCAAAATAGTAGCAGATGCCGTCAGTAAAACAGGTGTCATACGTGTGCGCCCAGCTTCTACTATTGCCTCTTTTAAAGGCAAACCGCCATCCAAAAGGATTTCGGTGAATTCCACCAATAGAATACCGTTTCGCACCACAATACCCGCCAAAGCAATGATACCTACGCCCGTCATGATGATAGACATATCCATTCTGAAAACCACAAAACCCAATAAAACCCCAATAATAGATAAGAATATTTCACTAAAAATTATCAACATTTTACTAATGGAGTTGAACTGAATAATCAATATCAACATAATTAACCCCATAGAAGTCATTAAAGCACCACTCAAGAATGACATTGCTTCCGCTTGCTCATCTTGCTGACCACCAAATTTGACATTTACGGATTCAGGTGCCTTGAAACCCACCAGTTTTGATTTCACATCGGCTACCACATTATTGGGATTATAACCGGTCAACACCCCAGATGCCAGTGTGACAATACGCTTTTGGTTTTTACGTTTGATACCACCATAGGTCGTACTATATTTCACATTCGCTACGGATGACATGGGTACTTGGCGCAATTGCCCGCCCATATTCATGTCCCGATATATTAATTTTGAATTTAAAACATCTGAAACACTGCTCCTTTGGTCTTCTTGAGCGCGTATATTGATTGGAAAATCCTCGTTAGGTGTTTTAAATTTAGACACTTCTTTACCAAATATAGAAGTCCGCAATTCACCACCAATTTGAGCCGTTGAAATGCCTTCTCGATTGGCGCGCGCCCTATCCACTTCTACCAATAATTCTGGTTTATTCAATACTAAATCGGATTTTAATTCCTCAACACCATCTATTTGCAACGAATCCAAATAGCGTTTTAGGTTATAAGAGACCGTAGCCAGTTCCTTAAAATCTTCGCCCGTCAGTTCTATTTGTATTTCTTTACCTTGTGGTGGGCCATTGCTTTCTTGTGCAATCGTAATTTCAGCACCCGCTATGCCTTTTACAGCAGTTCTAATCTGATTCAAATACGGCTGAGTAGATTTACCATTTCGATCGGCGAATTCCACAAAAGCAACAGTTACTTTACCCATATTCGGGTTAGTACCGAAGTCATAAGTCTGAGGGTCAGTTGCTCCCACCGCTACGTTTGAAATTACGGACGTAACAAGAGGATTATTATCTCCCAACACTTTTGTAATGCGTTGTTCCACTTCTTGAGTAACTCTATCAGTGTAAATTGCACTTGTGCCTACTGGTAATTTGATGTAAGCATATACAAAATTAGGATCGCCCGTCGGGAAGAAAACCACATTGGGTGGAAATTTAACAAATACACCAATAGATACCATCAACAATAACAACGTCGCTCCCAATACCCCCAATGCATGCCACTTGCTTTTAATGAAAAACTCCATCAAATGGGCATAACCATTTTGCACTTTTACCCATGCTTTTTTCTGAAAAGCTTCAGCAGTGTCGGCTAAAACAAATTTATTGAGTAAAAACAAGCCGAACATAGTTAAAGCAAAATTGCCCAAACCAAAATCAACTAAATAACTAATAATGGTAATTAAAACCAATATGATACTCGCTTTAATAAAACTCCTATCTACTTTTCTATATTTCACTCCTTGTGGATGCGGCTTCATGAAATCCACGGCAAAAACAGGATTGATGATGTACGCCACAATAAGCGAAGCAAAAAGGGTGATAATCATGGTCATAGGCAGGTAAAACATGAATTTACCAAATACCCCTTGCCAGAAAAGCAATGGAAAGAACGGCGCTAAAGTCGTCAAAGTACCTGATAAAACGGGTAAAAAAACTTCACCAGCCGCTAATTTAGCCGCTTTAATGATGGGCACTTTTCCGTTAGCAAATATCCGGTGCGTATTTTCAATTACCACAATCGCATCATCCACCACAATACCCAAAGCAATGAGGAAGGAGAATAAGACCATGAAATTGAGTGAAAAATTCTTATATCCCAATAAACCCGTAAAAATAGCAGGCTCAACTAAGAATGCCACACACATCGAAATAGGTACCGATAAAGCAATGAAAATAGCATTAGTAGTACCCATGAAAAACAACAAAATCAGCGTTACGAGTATAAAACCGATGATAATGGTGTTTATCAAATCATGTAAACCTACTTCCGTTTTTTTAACTTGAGCACCCGTTATTTTTATGGTTATTTCTTTAGGCAAGTCGTTTGCGCGCATCTCTTCGCAAATCTTTTCAATGGCATTACTGGAAGTAATGAGGTTTTCACCACCCTTTTTAATGACATTGAGTGAAATAACGTTTTTACCTTCCAAACGGGCATAACTTTCTTTTTCTTTGTGAGCATCACGCACTTCTGCAAAATCACTTACTCTCAAGGTTGCTCCTGTACCACCGCGCACAATGATATTCCCAATTTGACGAGGGTCTTTGAACTGTCCTGCAACTGTAATATTGCGTTTTACGGAACCCATATCAACAGTACCGCCCGAAATTGTCATGTTTTCATAAGCAATTGCCGACTCTAAATCCCGCATGGTGATATTATTCGCTTCCATTTTATACATATCCACATTGACTTGTATTTCACGGTCAAGCGCACCAATCATATCCACACGGCTGATTTCTTTGAGCGATTCAATGCGGTCTTGTAAAATATCAGCGTATTTTTTAAGCTTATCGAGGTCAGTATTGCCCGCAATGTGCACACTCATAATGGGCAACTGCGAAACATCGATGTCTATTATGCTTGGTTTTGCTGGTAAATCGGAAGGTAAATCGGCTTTATCTACTGCATCTTTAATGCGTTGTTTGGCTTTTTCAACATCTTCAGTAGTGTTAAATTCTACCATCACGGAGCTGAAATTTTCCACCGAATTAGACGTGATTTTTTTAACCCCAGTTATTGCCTTAGCTTGTTTTTCAATCTCTTTTGAAACGAGCGTTTCCATGTTCTCAGGTGACGTACCCGGGTAAATGGTATTGACCATTATCTGAGGAAAAACGACTTCGGGGTATTGCTCCTTGGCAAGCGATTGATAGCGCATAACACCCGCGCCTACCACAAATAGCATTATCAAATAAATGCTCGTTCGGTTATCTATCGCCCAACTTGAGGGTTTAAATTCTTTTATTTTATCAAGCATGATTTTTTATTTTAAAACACTCCATTAGAAGTGTACTTGATTGTAAATTTTAGGAACTGTTTTGAAACCTATTTCTTAGGTTCAAAGCTGATTTTACACCTCTATTTTGTTAATTCCGATTCTCGGAACTGAAGGATGTAATCATTTTCGTTTTTTTAAAATGAAAACGGATTACTGAATTTGCACCACATCACCTTCGCTCAAGTCCTCAAAACCTGTTGTAATCAACTTATCGCCCGGTTTCAATCCACTCAATATTTCAGCTTTATCACCGTAATATTGACCTACTTTTACCGTAACTTTGGTTGCTTTACCCCCATTTTCAATCAATACAAAATCATTACCTTCCAAATCTTTTTTCAACACATTGATAGAAACACTGTAAGCATTCGGGTTGGAGTAGTCGGCAACTTTCAAGATACCTGCCATATTGGGCAACAAACCCGATTCATTTCCTCTCAAAGGCACTTCTACCTTGAAAGTACGGTTCATAGCATTCACCGAAGCACCGATATAGCCTATTTTACTGTTTATATCTCTATTCAAATCGGGAAAAGATACTACTACTGCGTTGCCTTGGCGAACTTTACCCGCGTAACTTTCAGGCACATCAGTTTTAAGTTTTAAATTAGAAAAATTAACAATGCGTGCCAACGGAACACCCGGAGATATCACTTGACCAATTTTCAAGTTCACTTCATCCACTATACCTGAATTAGGCGCAACAATGCGGTAATAGTCACGGCTTCTTTCAATGCTTTCCATTGATTTTTCAAGCGATTCTTTATTGTTTTTAGCACTTAAATACTGAACCTCTGAGCCAATATTCTGCTTCCACAATGATTCCTGCTTTTGAAAAACCTCCACTGCCAATTCATAACGCTTTTTAATTTCAGCCAATTGATTGCGCAACATTTCATCATCTATTTCGCCAACAACCTGCCCTTTTGACACGCGATCGCCCACTTTTAGATTCATTTTTGTTATCGACCCAGGCACTTTAGCATTCAAAAAATACTCTTCATCAGCCACCACTGCACCTTGTAACTCTATGTAATGGTTAAATACTGAGGGGGTCGCCGAAGTAACTTGAATAAAATGCGATTTCACTTTTTTAGTGGTATCACCAGCATTAAGCTCTTTTTCTATGGCAGCAATTTTTGAGTTTAATTCTGCCTGCTGTTTCTTTAGTTCTACGAGTTGCGTTTTTTTGTCTCCGCCTTTATTATCTTGATTACAAGCGGACAATCCAACTATTAAAGTCAAGGTGATTGCTAATATCTGTTTCATAAAAATGATTTATAAACTATTGAAAAAGAATGTTTTATATATTATTGGTGATGGGTGATGAGTAATAGGTGATGACTCATCGCTTATCACCTATCACTCATTACTCATCCCTATTTCCCAAGTGCTTTATACAATGATTTTTGAGCCACTAATAAATCATATTGCGCTTGGCGGAAGTTCTGCTGAGCTAAATAAATATCCCGTTCAGCAGTGGTTACTTCAAGGCTTGAGCCCACGCCTTCTTTATATTTCTTTTGAGTAACATCATAGATTTTTTGAGCCAAATTGAGGTTTTTCTGTTGATTGTCAATGTTTTTTTGCGCATTCACAATGGATGTACGGGCATTCAAAACTTGAAAATTAATCACTCTCTCCACATCATTGCGCACCAAACGGAATTGCTCAACAGCCAAAGCAGCTCTTTGCGTCTTGATTTTACGCTCATTATTATCCCATATAGTATATGTGGCTTTCACTCCGACCAAAGCCGAAGGGACACCAAATAGATTATTCAACTTATTGCCTTGAACTGAATATTGATAACTTCCAAAAGCAGCCACAGTTGGCAAAGCAGACGCTTTATTAAGCTCAACATTCAAATCTAAAAGCTTCAATGTGGCATCCAATTCACGGATTTCAAAGCGTTTTTGATAATCGATAGCTTCATTGATTTCAGCATCTGACATCGGCTTGAGTAGAGAATTAATATCATCATTGAGCTCCAGCTTGTTTTCAAGTGGGAAATTAATGGCCAATTTGAGGGCATTAAGTGGGATTTCACGCTGGCGAATTAGGTTATCGCGTTGCGCTTTGAGGTTATTGATTGAAAGTTCCAACCTATCAACATCCAATTGCTCAATAAAACCTGCTTTAAAAGTCGCATTGACTTCTTTGAAAGTTTTTTCGAGGTTTAAAATGTTTTTATCAAGCGTTTTCACACTTTCATCAATCAATAATGTAGGTAAATAAGCGTCTGTAACAACATTTCGCAGCGAATCTTGCTTTTTAGTCAATTGTACGTTTACCAAATCTTTGTAATATTGACTTGCGCGCAATGCTACTGTATAACTACCACTGAAAATCAGTTGACTGACAGTAACACCGCCATTAAAATTATTTTTTAATTGAAACTTCAATTTACCGTCTGATTCTACAACGGGTGGTGTAAATGGCGCAGGAGTAATGCCCGCTTTACTCTCCAATGCCGCAAAACGCTGTTGATTATAGGTAGCAGAGTACGCAGAAACAGGGTCATTCCCAAAACCCAAAGCTGCCGCAGGTAAACCAGGTTGAATAACAAAATGCTGTAAGTTGACCTCCGATGTCACCTGTGGCAAGCCAGAAGCTTTACTTTGCTTAATCTGTAAATCAGCATCTGCGATATTGGTTCTGCCCGTTTTGATAGCGGAAGAGTTGGCAATAGCGTAATTGATAGCATCTTCGAGCGACATTCGAGTCGCTTCTTGTGCCTGTGCCCCCCTCAGTATAACCGTAAAAAGAAGTAAAATTAAGGTGATTTTCCTATGAGAATAGAACATAACAATTGGGTTTAGAATATTTTAAAATGTCAAATTGGCTTTTCGGGAGTAAATTCAGATATGTATTTTTCAAGTAATTTCAATCCTTTGGTAGTAGCAATTCCTCTAATATGATAATAAAAATATTGCTTAAAAAGCTTCACTTTATCGTATTGTCGCGAAGGAAACATTTCTTCATCGATGACGCACATCGTTTTAGTAACATATAATTTAGCAATTATATCTGCATCTAAATCATCTCTGTACAAACTTTCTGAAATGCCCCTATCGATATTTTCTTTCACAAACTTGTAGATAATATCGTCTTGAAAATCTTCAAATTTCTTCCATATTTCAGGATAATATTTCTGTAAATCAAAAATGATGGTTGGAGAAGTAAACTTACTTATCTCCTTCAAAGCATGGCGGGCAAAGCCCAATAATTCTTCCAAAGCATTTTTAGAATGCCCCTTAAGAGATACCAACGCTAATCTGTCATGAACCATCTGATGATCCGTCATTTGGCTCAACATGTCTACTTTATTTTCAAAAAACTGGTAAAGTGTTTTCTTAGACATACCCAATTCGCGGGCAATATCATCCATTGTAACACTTTTTACTCCGTATTTAAAAAATAAAATTTCTGCTTTTTTTAAAATGCTCTCTTTCAATTCTGCTGTCATATTTTTAATTGCTGCAAAAGTATGAAAGAGAAACATAGGAAACAAATTTTAGTTCAAATGTTTCCAATGTTTTTTACGTTTCCAAGCCTTTTATTTGATTTATCCAAATAACTAAAACATAAAAAATTGAAAATCAAATACTTACAGTCCAAAATAAAATTTTCACAAAAAAAGAAAAAATACTGAGAGGGTACAAATAAAACCGATGAACTGTATTTTTTAAAAGATGAAGTGTACTAATACTAGAGTCAGACGGTTAACTCTTCTTGATATTTTAAGATTAGAATATTTTTATTCATCGAGTAAGGCATTTTTTTCAGTTTTAGTGTGTATTATTATACCTTGATTTTAACCTTAAAAATCAACAACAACTATGACAGAAAACACATATAAAGACAATAATCTCAATAATCCACACGATAAGTTTTTCAAAGCTGCGTTCGGCATCAAAGCCATAGCGCAAGCCTGTTTAGAAGAGTTTATCAATAAGGACTTACTCAATAAGCTTGACCTTGATTCGCTCATTATTGAATCTAATTCCTACATTACTGATGAATTATCCGAATTTTACGCCGATTTGGTATGGCGTTGTACATTTAAAAAAAGCCCCAACCAAGTGTTTATCTCATTTTTATTTGAACACAAAAGTTACAAACCGCTGCACCCCCATTTTCAATTATTGGATTATCAACGCAATGCTTGGAAAAATCAATTAGCAGCGAACCAAGAGCTCGTTCCTATTGTTCCTATTATATTGTATCATGGAAAAGAAACTTGGAATAAAATGCCATTTGAGCATTATTTTGGAGCTATTGATGCTGAAATTCTGCATTTTTTGCCGCGATTCGACTATTTTTTAATTAATTTACAAGATTATCCTGATGAAGTCCTTAAAACATTTCAATCCATTTTACTTAAAAAAACATTATTAGCATTTAAGCATTATTTTGATAAAAACTACATCAAATCCCATATTGTAGAACTCTGGCTAATCGGCTATGGCGATAGAAAAAGTGAACAAACGGGTTGGTTTATTCGTGCATTCGGTGTATATTTGAGTGCTATTTCAGGAGTTTCTCGACAACAAGTCATTCAAGAAGTTATTCAATCTGATAATAATTTAAAATCTGAAGCCATGTCAATTGTAGATGAATTTATCCACGAAGGAAAGAAAATAGGTAAAATTGAAGGTAAAATTGAAGGTATCAAAGAAGGTATCGAAATAGGTAAAAAAATGTCCATTTATGATGCTTATCTAAATGGGCATAGCATTGAATCAATAGCCCAATTTTTTAAATTACCTGCCGATAAAATTATCCAAATCGTCGAAGAAATGAAAAAACTGGGTTATTAATATCCTTTTTACTGAGGGGTATAGTTTTAAAATGAACAATCAATAGCGGATAAAAGTGTTTAAATACTTTTATCCGCTATTGCTTTTTAAAATATAAGTAGCCGCTAATTATTCACCTTTCGTCATTTTTCACGTTCTTTGCCATCAATAAACCTATTCAAAATTCAAACTGTTATTAGTATAGAAATAAAGTCTAAATCAGACTATGAATAATAAAAAAATACTCATCACTGGGGCTACTGGTTTTGTTGGTTCTTATCTGACACGCTATCTCGTTGAAAAAGGATATACTAATATCATTGCTTTGAAAAGGGCAACAAGTCGCATGGATATGGTCACTGAAGTTGCTGATAAGGTGACTTGGGTAGAAGGGGATGTGCTGGATATGCCCTTTTTAGAGGATGCACTGAGGGGGCACGAAATTGAACAAATTTATCATTGCGCCGCCGTAGTGAGTTACGACCCACGCGACCGCAAGGAAATGTACAATATAAATATCAACGGCACAGCCAATATCGTGAATTTAGCCCTTGATTTCGAGATTGAAAAATTGGTGTACGTAAGCAGTATTGCAGCCATTGGTAAAGATGACCGCATTACCGAAGTAAATGAAAGTGCCAGTTGGCAACGATCATATCAGAATTCGCATTATGCCATTTCAAAATATCTTGCCGAACAAGAAGTGTGGCGCGGGGCTGCTGAAGGCTTAAATACAGCAATAGTCAATCCTTCAATTATTTTAGGTTCACAATTTTGGGCGCAAGGCTCCGGTAAACTTTTTGAACAAGTTTGGGAAGGTTTGAAATATTATAGTGAAGGTACTACTGGTTATGTGGATGTACGTGATGTGGTTCGTTTTATGGTGCAACTCATGGAATCACCCATTGATAATCAACGTTTTATACTTAGTAGCGAAAACTTGCCCTACAAAGATATGTTTGAGCAAATTGCCATTGCCTTGAATAAACAACCCGCTACAGTGCGCGTCACTCCTTTTTTAAAACAAATTGCTTGGCGAATAGAATGGCTCAAAAGCCGTTTTACGGGCAAACGCCCTTTGATAACCAAAGAAACGGCTTATAATTCGGGCACAACTTTTTATTACAATAATAATAAATCATTAATAGCATTCCCTGATTTCGCCTATACCCCCATCACTCAGACGATAAAAGAAACAAGCGAACAGTTTTTAAAATGCCAAATTGATAATAGCCCAGCGGCTTTTTTAGATTTTAATTAGGCTAATTTATAGCTTTTGAATGTAGATGATTCATTACCTTTGTGCTATGGCTCGAATTATTGGCATCGATTACGGCACAAAACGCATTGGGATAGCAACAACTGACCCGCTTCAAATCATTGCAAGCCCACTGGAAACAGTGGCAACTCCGCAGATATTTGACTACCTCACACAGTATTTTTTTACGGAAGAAGTAGAGCGCATCATAGTCGGCGAGCCTAAAAAATTAGATGATACGGATGGTGATATTTTACCCCAAGTACGTCGTTTTGTTGAAAGATTAAATCAACTTTTTCCGAATATTCCCGTTGATATGCAGGACGAGCGCTACACTTCGCGCGAAGCTCAAAGAATAATTATCAACAGCGGGATTAAAAAGATGAAACGCCGTGATAAGACTTTGGTAGATAAAATAAGTGCTTCCATTATCCTTGAAGAGTGGATGAAATCATCAGGAAAATGGAATCTTTATTAAGGCTTTTTCATAAAAAATAAAAATAAAATTTAATACATAAATCGCTTATATTCAAATGATATTACCCATTTTTGCTTACGGTCAACCCGTTTTAAAAAAGAAAGCAGAAGATATTGATAGTGCGTATCCTAACTTCCAAGAGTTGTTAAGAAATATGTGGGACACCATGTACGACGCCAATGGCGTGGGTCTGGCTGCCCCTCAAATCGGCTTAAGTATTCGCCTTTTTGTGATAGATACCGAGCAAATTGAAAAAGATGAAAAACCTGAACACGTAGGTTTCAAAAAGGTGTTCATCAATGCGCATAAAATAGAAGAAGATGGTGAAAAATGGGGGTACGAAGAAGGCTGCTTGAGCATTCCGAATATCCGTGGTGAAGTACTTCGTCCGCCTGTACTCAAAATTAAATATTTGGATGAAAATTTTGTTGAACACATTGAAGAATTCAACGGCATTAACGCGCGGGTTATTCAACATGAATATGATCATACTGAGGGGATACTTTTCACTGACCGTTTGACGCCCGTGAAACGCACACTGATTCGAAATAAATTGGAAAATATCCGCAAAGGAAAAGTGAATGCTGATTATAAAATGAAATTTGCGGTTCGTTAATCTCATTTTTCAATTGTATTTTCAAATAAAAAGACCGCTTGAGTGAATTTTCATCAAGTGGTCTTTTTCATTTTTAGCACCCCTCAGTATATTAGAGATTTTTTGCGGGTTTTAGTAGATTTTTAAGCAATTTTCAAGATTTACCTTTAAATTTGAAAGATTAAAAACCATCAAAATCCATATAACGCATCATGAAACAAATCGTTGAACAACTTTACGCCTCCTTGGGGGCGAACGAAAAAAAAGTCTTTTGGTTGGGTATTATCACTTTTTCGGTTGGTATTATAGTGATGATAGATGTTTTAAAACCGCCGAGTTGGTTTGGTTGGGAAAAAACGCGGGCTGATATTATAGATGCTCATCCCGCTCCAGGTGGAGGTATGTTCAATGCAGGTAGCACGATTTTTAAAATCAGATTCAGTATTGCCAATGGGGAAAGTTTAGAAGCCCTTTATAAAGCATCTCCCATCGTTTTGAGCACAATGAGTGATATTAAAGTCTATTATCAAAGAGATAAACCTACGCATTATTATGTCTATAATCCCAATACTTTAGTGATTGGCTTGACAACACTGATATTCGGGTTTGCTCTTTTACTCTCTTTTTATCTTTATTATAGGGATAAAAGTGAGTATAATTATGGTTATTGATTATTGGTTATTGGTTATTGGTTATTGGTTATTGGTTATTGGTTATTGGTTATTGGTTATTGG
>JANPHO010000229.1:0-4416 GCA_031424515.1 Saprospiraceae bacterium | reverse complement strand
AATGCCTAAAACGCCGATTATGCCCGAATTTCAAATTACACATGAGTATTTGGGGCAAGCGACACATTTAGTATATAGCGGAACGCTTTTTAAAGAAACCCTTGATGCAGATACTTATGCCAAAGGCAAAGGCTCGACCGTTTCAAAAGTGATGGATGGCAGTTTGGATAATCACGAACTGACGGGCGTGGCTGGTGTAGCGAATATTGGCTCGGATAGAAATTGGTGCGGACACCCTTTTTTACAAGCCAATTGGTACGCTTTCGGGCGTTTGGCGTGGAATTATGAATTAGACCCAGAAAAAATTGCCGAAGAATGGATGTACAGTACATTCCGAAATTCTAAAGAAAATGTATCTGACGAAGTATGGAAAGAAAGTTTTATGGGCAATATGATGGAACTTATGATGTTTTCACGTGAAAACATGATTAGATATATGACTCCGCTGGGCTTAAATCACATTATGAGTTATGGGCATCACTATGGTCCCGCGCCGTGGGTGGATTTCGGCAGCCGTCCCGACTGGAATTGTACTTATTATCATAGAGCCGATTCAATTGGTTTGGGTTTTGATAGAACGGCAACGGGCAGCGATGCCATCTCTCAATACACCCCCTCAGTATCAGCGATGTTTTCGGACTTAAAAACGTGCCCTGACGATTATTTACTTTGGTTTCATCATGTCAAATGGGATTATAAAATGCGGTCTGGGGAAACTCTTTGGAAAGAATTGTGTCAGAAATATTACTTGGGTGTTGAGGTAGTGAGGTCAACTCAAATTGTTTGGGAGAATATGCATCCATACATTGACAATCAACGTTTTGAACAAGTTAAAATGCTTTTAACGGTTCAAGAAAAGGAGGCAGTTTGGTGGCGCAATGCGTGTTTATTGTATTTTCAAACGTTTTCAAAAATGCCCATTCCTTTTGATGAAAAACCAGATAAAACTTTGGAATATTATAAAACTTTGAAGTTTCCGTATGCGCCGGGGAATTGAAAACAGTAATAATTTAAAAATAGAATAATGTCTAAAACTCTCTTTTTTGCCCTAACATATTTCATTTTTTCACCTTTGTGGCTCAAAGCCCAGCATGGTGATTGTAAAGAAAACTATTTCAATACGCTCAAAAGGATTGAAAAAATGAAACCGATGTTTGATTTTATGGACTTACAACAGGGCAGAGTTGTTGCCAGTATTGGGGCTAAAAACGGGTGGTTTGAAGCAGCGGCTTCCCTATATTACGATAGTTTGACGTTTTATCTTGAAGATATCAGTGCAGAGTGTTTGAATGAAACAACGGTCAAAAAGACGATTAAGCAATATGAAAAACTCAAAAAAAAGCCGATAAATAACCGATTTGAGTTAGCTGTCGGTACGGATTCTACAACTGCATTACCATCACAGTTTTTTGACCGTGTTTTAGTGAATAATACCTACCACCATTTTTCAAAAAAAGTAGAGATGCTCGCCGATCTAAAACGCATCACGAAACCCGATGGTTATCTATATATTTTTGAGCCTATTATTTTTGAAAATCAAGTAAAAATTTTCAAATGTGCTTATTATACAAGTGAAACGACTTTGATTTCAGAAATTGAAAAAGCGGGTTTTCAATTTGTTGAGAGACATGAATTTAGAGAGGGTTCTATTTTTTTTAAGTTTAAAACTAAGTAAGTGGGATACATAATTATTCAATATATTATGCAATATTGTCCGCCTACTTATTATCTCAAATTAGCTTTAACGAGTTCAGATAAATCCGAAGCTACGATTTCAAAAAAGCCCTAAGAGCCTTTGGCTTATCTGTATTTATAAAATCAACGCCCATTTTTGCCAAAGCTTTCCAAACGCTCTTTTTATCCGCCGTTGCCCAAAAGCGGACTTTTTTACCTTGCGCGTGAAGGCTATCAACAACGACTTTCATTTTTTCAAAAGTCGAATTATCTATATCTTTTTGACCCTTTTTAGAGATATATTTCTCGAAACTTTGACTGACAACGCCTATGCGTTGCCATGCGTTAGGGGTATAAGTTTCATTCGGTCGTCCATCAAATAGTATATAAGGAGGGTAGGTTGCCCATTTTTTAGGCTGTGGGCGATTACCACTGATAATAAATTGCACGGGGCAATTTTCATTTAAAAATAGAGGATAACGGGCTATTTGTTGCACCACCACATCTAATGTGGAATCCGCCTGTGATTTTACATCAATCAATAAAACCATCGGATAAGTTTTCCCTGACTGAATAGCTTCGATGATTGGTTTTAAATATAAAGATTCGAGCGTATGGGTGGGTTTTATGTCTTTCTCTTCATGTGCTACGCAAAGGTCATTATTTACTAAAAAAACATCGGCTTCGATAGATGCCATGTGCGCTTCAAAAGCCGTTTTAAAAGGGTGTTTTTGAGCATAATCGTTGTGTGAATGTCCATTTATGCTTGCATTTAAAGGCTTTTGAGCCCATAAATGGAAAGAAAGTAAAGCGCTAATAATAAGGCAAAAAGCAAATTTCATCGTTAATTTATTTTCAAAAGAATACCTTGGAATATAGTTGGATATTCGTATTTTTAATCAAAATTACAATTAAAATCATAATATACTGAGGGGACCTCTCTCTTTTTAAAAACCATCTATCATGAGAAATTATCGTGTACACATTTTACTTTTTCTATTTTTTTTCTCAAAA
Organism: Saprospiraceae bacterium; assembly: GCA_031424515.1. Classification (GTDB taxonomy): domain Bacteria; phylum Bacteroidota; class Bacteroidia; order Chitinophagales; family Saprospiraceae; genus JAAFJT01. The sequence continues at coordinate 1,728 of JANPHO010000229.1, read as the reverse complement.
AACATACACAGCCAATCTGAATTTACCAATTGGGAAAAGGGCACCTCGCCACAAGAAGTTGGTAATATAATCGCCAATCGTTTTTTAACCGTTCCGCATGGGCATGGTGGTGTCAATGGACATACCTCGACGTCTATCACCTATCCAGAGGTTTGTGCGTGGTACGGAGGCTTGACTTTTGCCCAATTGACTAAAAATACCGCATTGCGCGACAGTTTGATAAAACGCTATGACAAATTGATAAATGAAGAAACGTCTATGATTCCAACGCCAAATCACGTGGATTATACCGTTTTTGGCACTGTTCCGCTTGAAATTGCTTTGCAAATACCGAGTAGAAAAGATGCTCATGCTTTGGGTGGTTTTATGGCTGATGCGCAATGGGCGCACCCTTTTGGCACTAATGGTAATCCGCAATCCATGAAATATTATCAACAAGGCTTGTCATGGCAAACACGGGTTTGGATTGATGATATGTACATGATTACGATGGTGCAATCACAGGCATATCGGATTTCAAAAAACATGAAATACCTCAATCGAGCTGCCGATGAAATGGTTTTTTATTTAAAAGAAATCCAACGCCCGAATGGTTTGTTTTATCACGCGCCTGATGTGCCTTTCTTTTGGGGACGCGGTAATGGTTGGATGGCAGCAGGGATGGCGGAATTATTGCGTGTTTTACCTAAATCGAATCCTAATTATGGTAAAATCATGGCAGGTTATAAGACGATGATGGAGACGCTTTTACAATACCAAGCGCCCGATGGTATGTGGCACCAATTGATTGACGACCCTCAATCGTGGGCAGAAACTTCTTCAACTGGGATGTTTACATTTGCAATGATTACTGGGGTTAAAAACGGTTGGTTAGATGCTAAAATCTATGCTCCAGCTGCCCGAAAAGCCTGGTTAGCCGTTATAAAATACATCAATACTGAGGGGGAAATAACCAATGTGTGTGAGGGAACAAATAAGAAAAACGACCATCAATATTACCTTGATCGCGCGCGTAGAACGGGTGATAATCACGGGCAAGCGCCCATATTATGGTGCGCATCGGCGTTGTTGAGGTAAGTTTAGCATTAAGTTAATCAAATTCCCATCAAAGCATATGAATTATCGGTATAAAACTACTCGTCTCATTCTCAGGCTTCTACACCATAGGTGTTAAGTGATTTCACGAAAATATAGGTTTCGCACTACGTTTCTATAATTACAATTATGTTCTGGGATGTATCGTACTGAAGCTTGATAACTCCCACAGTAATTTGACTTAAAGCAATGAGATATTTTCAAATTAGAATTACCCCAAAAAGGGTACGTGGATATTAAAATAGACGTCCGTTTAAATTAACAAAATAAGAAAGGAATAACAAATGATAGCCCTGTTTTTAAGCCCCAAAGTTTCAATACATGAGGCTATTAATGAAGCTAATTACGAAATTATAAATCCTTCATCAGAATAAAACTGAATAAAAAAAATTTCCTACAGCGTTTAGTTGTAAAATCTATGAGCGATTTAAAAGTCGGCCAAGCAACCGAAGAAGTACGGAAACGACTCGAAAAGTAACGGGTAAAAAGGTGGTGAGTACAAAAAGCTACAAAACACTCAAAGACGGCAACCCAAAGGCATTGCTGTAATAAATAGTTGAATAAGCTGTTGAATAAGCCAAATAATATTTCGCGGTTTTTAGACGCCTCAAAGTGGCTCTGTTTCATTGAAAC
>JANPHO010000228.1:0-39636 GCA_031424515.1 Saprospiraceae bacterium | reverse complement strand
TGACCAGAAGAGTTGTAAATATTTAATTTTATTTTAGCATCATAGTAAAGATAATATGCAAATCTAACTTCACCGTTATCTTTTGTGGGATTGGGAAAAACTGAAAAATCAAATGCAGGTTTTGGTGGTTCTGATGTTTTTAAAGCCGCAATTTCACCATCCAACCAAATCAATCTTTGTGAAAGCCAGCTTTTTAGGTATTCAACTTCACCAGTGTAAGAACCATTAACCTTTTTGTTAGGCCAAACATAAATACTTAAAATATTCCATTGCCTAAAATTTCTGTTTTGGGCTGCGGATAAAACATTGCTAAATGAATCCACTGTACCTAAAATCGTGTTATTACTCAATTTATTTTGGCGCAATTGTGTCCATCTTTCTTTAACTTTTTTCTTAAAAATAGTGTCTGACATGAGCTTATCCCACCAAAACGGGATACCCCAACCATCACCCGGGCAGACATCATTGAATTTATAAGCCCAACCATAAGTTTCTCCGCCTTGGCAATAATCGGCATTACCGAGCGCAATATTGAAATCCCAAACGGGACCCATTTTAAATTTTGAATTAACGCTGTTTTTATCTTTATAGAAGTATGTACTTAAGCGATAACCGTCCACGTTTCGTGTCAATTCATTCATAATGAAAAAATCAACGAGCGACTGCACATCAAAATATTTTGCATACCCCTCAGTAGGGCTATCAAATTTATCACTTTTGAGCACTGCTTCAAACTCTCTTACTAAGCTTTTTATATACGTGACTTGTGCAGGTTTAATGTCTTCAGGCTTCGGATAGTCATAAATGAAATTGGTTATTTTACCGTTAGAATTGGTTTGTTGAGAACTAAAACCCAAAGAAATGCCGCCAGGTTCGCCCGTTGTTTTGTCTATTTTTACGATATAACCGCCCGTTAAAGCATCGCCAGCCAAGATTGTAGAATCAAGTTTAGAAATACCCAATCTTTTCCTTTTTATGTTTTCAGTCAAGACATAAACGCCTTGATATTGTCCATTTAAAAGAAGCTCGCAAAAGCGGGTTTTAGGGGCATAATCCATAAAGCTGCCCGCTAATTGATAGGTTAGAGCGTCTCTCATAAGTGTTTTATCCGAATACGGTGCAATGAGCGCCCAATCTTCTATCTTCGTCCATCCAAAAAAACTTACTTCTCTATCATTGCCAGCCGCATCTCTCAACTCAATACTATACGGTTTTTTAGGAGAAATAGACTGTGATGTAGAGCCACGTCTCTCAATCCCAATTTTACCGTAATAAAGATTTGCGGAATCCACTACGCGAGTTTGACCGCTGTTATTAAAGATAAAACGCATGTCAGCGGTTATTTTAGGCTCGTCAGGAATGGAAGCACCACTGGTTTTAATGTCAATAATCGGTAAGTTGCTGTCGGTCAAAGTGACTTGTGCATTTACCCTTGAGCACATAATAAGAAGGAATAAAAAAATCGGGATTTTCTTGTTGGTAGTCATATTTAGTTTTTAAAGACTTCTTGAAATCGTTTAGTTGATAAAAATACTGCCAATACTTTAGAGATATTGTAGTTTTATGAATTTTAACATAATTATAATGAAATGCGACAATTATTATCTCTTAAAATGCTGTAAGTCTGCTAATTGATTAGCATTTTTAAATATCCATTTTCTAATCCAAAGCGGTTGTAATTTATTGATTATCAATTTTTTACAGCAATTTATGTTTAAATTACCTTAAATTTGTAGCTAAATATTTAAATTAACTGGAATAGAAAGCCATAATATACACCTTTTCACTTAACAAAATATGCACAACGGCATTAAATTTGGTTGATAAATAAAGGCTTTTTTCAATATTATTACTACCGCAACGAAAAGGACAACATATTAAATTTGATGAGAAAACATATATTTTGGATTATTGGATTTTTATCACTGGCTTTTATGGGTGATAGAATTGGGGGTTTTGTTTTACAAAAAGTTACTGAAAAAAGTCAGTTTAGATATTCCCGTCTCTATAATTCTAATTCTGATGCAGATATTCTCTTCGTGGGTAATTCAAGAGGTTTGACATTTTATCAACCCGAAGTTGAGAAAATAACATCTTTGAATACCATGAACCTTAGCTACAACGGCATGCCCGCCGATTTGGCAAAATGCCTTGTTATGGACTATCTTGACCGCCATAATCCGCCTAAAGTAATGGTCGTGGACATTACTTTATGCGACCGCACGAACGATATTTTGAAATCAGGTTTTAATCTTTACACTACTAATTCGTTTAGAATAGACACTTTACTGAGGGGTATCAAATCTCCTGATGATTGGGCGGGTAGAAAAATAGTTTACGGTGGCAAAGTATCATGGCTTTACAAGCATAATTCTGAGATATTTCAACGCGTTTTGTATCATTATAAAAAATCTGATAAAGATTGGCTCATCGATAGAGTGATTGGCGAAACGGCGACAACCGATACATCTTTTAAATCCTATCAAGTACGCATGTTTCCTGAAATGGTGGGTCATTTGAAAGAAATGATTGAGTACGCAAAAGGTAAAGGTGTGGAAGTAAAATTGGTCATCAATCCGTATTTCCCCGCGTTTGCTCAAACGATTAGAGACTCATTTTTGACTCCTTTAAAAACTACCGTAGAAGCTCAAACGGGTTTAACCGTCACAGATTATTCAACGGCTTTGACTGAGCGGGATGAAATTGGCGATTATCAACACGCCAATAAAAAAGGGAGCATAAAATATATGCAGATTCTTTCGGTTAATGGATATTTTAATTCATTGAAAAGCAATGAGTTAGGTATAATTTTACCTCAAAAAGAGATGGGAACATCCGATAAAATAAGCCTTGATTTGTTAAAAAGCGAACCCCTCAGTAACGAGGAAACAAGTGAGACAATCAGCCCTAATAAAGCAAAAAATATAAATATCTCACCTGTTTCTGTCAACTTTAAAGATCAAAAACCTCCGCTCAAGTCTTTTAAAAAAAAGAAAACAAAAGGCAATGAAGGTTGGTATTCTGTGGATACCCTTTTTAATGAGTGATTTTTGATTTCAGATTTCAGATTCCAAATTTCAGATTCCAAATTTCAGATTCTATACCCCCTCAGTATATTTAGGTTTCACCTCAATTCTGGAATCTGAAATCTGGAATCTGAAATCAATATTTCACCAAGTAATTTTCTTTAAAAATCCTTTATTGAAAACTATCAAACGAAGATTGCCAATAAATAAGGCAACCACAAAAGCCAGCCAAATATATTTCCAAATATCAGCGGGAAATATGCCCACTATGCCTTCAAATTGGCGTAAATCTGAACTGGGTCCAAAGTTGAAATCCTGAATAATATATAAAATACTCGCTAACCCGAAGAACATCAATGCCCAACTCACCCACTCAGCGTGACGAGCTATAAAATACAATAAAACGCCATAAATTATCAAAATAAGGGTTGAAATAGCGCTTTGATACCAAAAAATGCCCGCAAAAAGCATCAAACCGCCTAAAAAAACCAAGGTCACTCGATGAAAACGCGGCATTTTAGCTCCAATGTAAAACAACAAATTACCGAATAAAGCCGAGCCGATATAGCCCCCAATCAAAGTTGCTGCTGCCGAACCGCCAACCGTGGTCGTCATGCCACTGCCATCCGAATTGATTTGCATTCCTTTTATACTTCCGCCGGTAATAGCAGCACCAAATGCATGCCCAAATTCATGTAAAAAAGTCACCAATAGTGAAATGGGATATAAAATAATTTGCCCAAATCCACCACCCATAAATCGCAATAAAAAATAAATCAGCCCGATGGCTATAATCTTCATTAAAATATTGTCACGCATGTTTTACATATTTTGAATTAGAATTTTATTAAAAAATCAACCAACGTGGAAAAGTCCAGCGACCAAATAGGCTGTGCCCGCCGCCAAAGCGCCAATTAATGCCGTTTGCATGGCACCTTTTATGGGTGATTGACCAATTACTTTACTTTTAAAATAGCCAAATATGGTCAATGCTAATATTGTAACCACTACTGACCACATAAAACTTGAATTAACATCATTAAAAATCATGTATGGACTGAGGGGTACTAAACCACCTATGATATAAGCTACTCCAATATTAAAAGCTGCCTGTCGAGCCCGTTTTTCGTTGGGCTTTTCGAGTCCTAATTCAAAGCGCATCATGAAATTCACCCATTTATCACGGTCTTTTGCAAGTTCTTCAACTATTATATCCTGTGATGCTTTACTTAAGCCGTAGCCTTCAAATACCTCACGCACTTCTTCTTTTTCACGCTCTGGATAAAGATGCGTTTCCTCATATTCCCGTTTTAATTCAGAATTATAATGATCAATTTCCGTTTTTCCTGATAAAAAGCCACCTAAACCCATAGCAATTGAACCCGCAATAATTTCAGCAATGCCTGCTGTCAATATAATATGAGTGTCGCTCACCGCTCCACTCAAACCCGCTGCAAGTGCAAAAGGAACGGTTAAACCATCACTCATGCCTATTACAACATCAGTTAGTAAATCAGAACTTTGAAAATGTTGCTCATCGTGATGATGACTCGGAAGTGGATTACTGTGGTGTAAATGCGTATCCATAAAAATGCCTTTTTTACTGAATAATTAAAAGTCAAATGTAGGAATTATTCGCCAAACCTTAGAGTTTTAAAATAAATTCTTAACTTTCGCTTTTACTTAAAAGATATATATGGATAATTCAGTTGACTTAATCAAAATCAATTTTAGCCAAGATAATTTGCTGGTACTTAACCTCGGGATGGCTTTTATCATGTTTGCCATTTCGTTGGATATTAAAAAAGAAGATTTTGAAAACCTTTTTATTCATCCAAAACCCGCCATAATTGGGATGATTGCCCAATTAGTAATCATGCCTTTGATGACACTTGGTTTGGTTTTTCTATTTAACCCTCCCCCCTCAGTAGCTTTGGGTATGATAGCCATTTCAGCTTGTCCGGGCGGTAATAACTCTAATTATGCAACGCATTTGGCTAAGGGTAAAACGGCGTTGGCTATTACTACTACCTCCATTTCAGTCCTATTTAGTATTGTTTCAATGCCTTTTTTAATATGGTTGGGCTCGAATGTGATACAAAGCATCAACCATTTGGGGAAACCTGTCAGCCTCAATGCTTTTGAAATGATGAAAATAGTGGCACTTTTAATAGTTTTGCCACTTGTATTGGGTATGCTGGTTTCTTATAAACTACCGAAATTGGCAGATAAAATCAGAAAGCCTTTCAAAACCATCTCGTTTTCCTTGTTTTTTCTCCTCATTATAGGTGCTTTATTAGCCAATATTCAAAATATTATGAACTATGTGGGAAAAGTCTTTTTCATTGTTTTAGTACTCAACGCATTGGCATTGGCTACGGGTTATTGGTTTTCAAGATTGAATAAATTGACGGAAGCCGAATCGCGCGCTGTTGCATTTGAAACGGGTATCCACAATGTGACACTTGCCTTAATCATCATTTTCAATTTTTTTGATGGATTAGGAGGTATGGCATTGGTAGCGGCTTGGTACGGAATCTGGGATTTGATTTCGGGTTTTGCTTTAGCCATGTGGTGGAGCAAAAGAGACCCTGAAGCTGTGAACTTTTAAAAAACAGTTTGTAGTTCTAAACACAGTTCACAGTTCTTTTTTTACTTTTGACCTAAAATTTAAATAAAAGATAAAACTCATATAGCAAATAAAAAGATAAAAGTATGGAAATCAATTTATTAGAAATAGTAAAAAGTCAATTGGGCGGCAACATATTGGATAAAGCAGCCTCTTTTTTAGGGGAAGATAATTCTTCTACCGAAAAAGCATTGGATGCGATACTCCCCTCAGTATTGGGCGGTTTGGTGAATCAGGCGACGACTTCTAATGATGCCTCCCAATTATTAAACTCTATCAACTCGCAAGGTCACGATGGCAGTTTACTCGATTCTTTAGGTATGATGTTCGGAGGTGGTTCGTTGACCCAAGGCTTAATTAGTTCGGGTGAAAGCATGAATACAGGGCTTTTTAATAATAAATTAGGCGATGTAGTTGATTGGATTGCATCGTTTGCGGGCATTAAAGCTGGTTCAGCGTCTGGCTTGATGAATATGGCAGCCCCCGTTTTAATGGGAATTTTGGGTAAGCAAATTAAAAGTGGCAATCTGGATGCTCAAGGTTTGATGAGCTTGTTGGGTAGCCAAACAAGTTTTATTAAAAATGCGCTTCCATCTGGTATTACAAGTGTTTTGGGTTTGTCTAATTTGAAATTGGATGCCCCTTCACTATCTACTACTATTCAAGCAGCAAAAGCCGCATCGAATGCCAAAGTTGCGGATGTTATACATGAAGATACGGGTTTTAATAAAATTCTACCTTGGATTCTCTTTGCCGTGGCAGGTTTAGCGGGAATGTTTTACCTCAGAACGTGTAACACGAAAGCACCTGAACCACCTCAAGTCGTAGCCGTTACAGAGCCGGCTGCCGCACCTATGGCTATTGATACCGTGAAAAAATTGAGTTTGCCAGATGGCGAAATCGTCGTCAAAACAGGTTCATTCCTTGACCAATTATATTCCGAAGCAAGTGATACAACGCTTGACCCAACTAAAGCGATGACATTTGATAATGTCAATTTTGCAACGGGTTCCGCTCAATTGACCGAAGATTCGAAAGTACAATTGGATGATTTGGTTAAAATTATGAAAGGTTATCCAAAAGTTGAAATTAAAATAGACGGACATACCGATAATAAAGGCAACGAAGCCAGTAATAAAAAACTATCTGAAAGCAGGGCAGCTTCCGTAAAAGCATATTTGGCATCGCATGGGATAGTTGGACAACGAATATCCACCGCCGGCTTTGGTTCTACGAAACCAATTGTTGAAAATGAAACCGAAGAAGGACGGGCTAAAAATCGAAGAATTGAAGCTTTTATCGTTAAAAAATAAGTTTATAAACCTGATAAAGCCATTCTAAAAAAAGAATGGCTTTATTAGGTTCCATTAGTTTACCCCCTCAGTATAAAAGACATTTTTGTACTATTTTTTCACTTTTCATCGCCAGCTTTTTACAAAAATGATGCAATATTTAGGCTATTTAGCCTTTCGATTTTTAGTTTTCATATTCAGTTTAATTCCGTTTGGGCTGATGTATAAGCTATCAGACGGTTTGGCTTGGCTTTTTTTTAAAGTCATAAAATACCGTCATCGAGTGGTTTTTACCAATCTCAGAAACTCATTTCCTGAAAAAAGTGAAGCTGAAATCCAAGAAATAGCCCGTAAGTTTTATTTCAATATGACTGATATTTTATTGGAGAGTATCAAAGGATTTAGTGTGAGTGAAAAAGAAATGGCGGAACGATATAAATTTACCAATCCAGAATTGGTTCAAAATGATAACAGTGCGGGCGGGAATTCTATTATGATGGCAGGTCATTACACCAATTGGGAATGGGGTGCGATTATATTGGGTCATTTTTTCGATAAAAGAACGGTTATTGGTTTTTACAAACCCCTTGCCAACCGTTTTATTGAAAAATACGCTAAAAATAAAAGAAGCAAAAGCGGAACGGTCTTGGTCGATATCGGTAATACAGCTGCTACATTCGAGCAGTATAAAAACCAACCGTCGAGTTACGTTCTCGTGAGTGACCAAAGCACATATTCTCCTAAAGCACATTGGGTTACATTTTTGAATCAAGATACTGCATGCCCTTATGGAGGTGATAAATACGCGCATTTATATAATTATCCCGTTTATTTTATTGAAATGCAACGTGTAAAAAGAGGATATTATATTACAATACTTGAAAAATTAGTTGATGATCCCTCAAAAACACTGGACGGCGAAATAACTCAAATATTCATGAAAAAGCTGGAAGAAGTCATCCAAAAGAAGCCCGAAGACTGGCTATGGTCGCATAAACGATGGAAAGTTCGGAAAGCTAAAAATTGAGATTGCTCATAATTTAAATAAAAATTATTAATTTATTTTCAATTTGTCGAAAAATATCCCAATAAACTTGCATTGAATGCATTCATCCCTTATTTTTGTTCCAGCAAACCGTATTTAAAGCTCGCCTTATGATGTTGAAATTTTAATGATATGGCTCTCCCCAGTACATCTCATTGACACCAATATTATTTTATTTAAACAAAATTATGAACAAAATTTAAAGTTGATTTCCCATGAAGTTATTTCGACTATCTAATTTGCGGTTACTAATCGCTTCAATTTCTATTTTAACTTTTTCTGCTTGCGGACCGGATAATAATGTAGTCATTGAGCCAACAAAAAATGTTCAAGAATATGACTCTAAAATCATGCAAGAATGGCAAGATTTGTTTTTACAAGTTGAGCGTTATGCAGCGGTTTATCGTCCATGCCCTGCTGCCCGTATGCTGGGTTATGTGGGCTTAGCAAATTATGAAGCTGCTGTTTCGGGTATGCCTGAATACCAATCAATCTCTTCTCGTTATTCTGGATTGAATATTCCACAAGTTGAAACTGGTAAAGAATATCACTGGCCTACGGTATTGCACAACGTAAATGCCACTTTGTACAAAAAATTTTTCGCCAATGTTCGTTCAAGCGATTTGTTTAAAATAGCATCTTTAGAAACTACCTATAATGCTCAATATTCCAATACAGTACCAACTGAAGTATTCAGAAGGTCTAAGGATTATGGCACTGCAGTAGCTAACGCCGTTTGGGATTATTCAGCAACAGATAAAGAAGGTCACGATAAATACCTCGATCCACGACCTACAACCTATACACCACCTACAGGATTAGGAAAATGGCAACCAACTGCACCTGGAAATGAGAGAGCCATGTATCCATATTGGGGTAAAGTGCGCACTTTCGCTATCAAAGAAGAAGACAAATTAGCTCGCCCACCACTCCCTTATTCAGAAGACAAAAATTCCGCTTATTATGCTCAAGGTTTGGAGGTCTATACACGTACTACACCTCAAAACCCTGAAGACCGTTGGATTGGCGAATTTTGGAGCGATGATGTACTGGGTTTTACTTTCAGCCCACCTTCTCGTTGGTTAGCAATTGCTAATCAAGTATTGGCTATCGAAAAATCAAATCTCCAAACTGCAGTCATGGCTTCAGTTAAAGTTGGTTTGGCACTCAACGATGCTTCAGTTTCATGTTGGAACTCAAAATTTGTATATAATGTAGAAAGACCCGTAACTTACATCAATAAAATGATGAACAATAGTTGGAATATTGCTTCGTTGACAAGTACCGGCTTTCTCCCAAGTACGCCTTCATTCCCTGCTTACCCGAGTGGGCACTCAACTTTTGGTGCAGCAGCTGCAGAAGCCTTGGTTTCAGTATTCGGTGCAAATTATTCTTTGACTGACCGTTGCCACGAAGGTAGAAGTGATTTTAATGGCAAACCGCGTACTTTTGATTCATTTTACGACATGGCAGCTGAAAACGCTTATTCTCGTATTTGGTTGGGCGTACACTGGCGAATGGATTGCGAAGAAGGTTTAAGATTAGGATACGTTGTAGGTCGTCGAGTTAACGCGCTACCATTCAAAAAGTAATATTTTTTTTAAAAATATAGATTCACTCTTTCTAAAATGCTGTCATTTGTTCATTCAAAATGGCAGCATTTCTTTTTGATACCCCTCAGTATAGATTCAATAAAATGGTATTTTTATCTTAAAATTCCTATAAAATTCTAAAAAATAGCTTAAAATTGTAGCATTATTCGTTAAAAATGTAAAATTTTATGAAATCACTATTTCGCTTATTTTTCCTTCTATTGGCAGTCTCATATCTGGCAGCTTGCAAAGATGAGCAGCTTCAAGAAGAAAAAAAGAAATTATTAGCTGAAAACAACCGCTTGATAAAAGAATTAGCCCTTGAAAAAGCCCGTTTTGATAGCTTGAAAATCAGCTATTCTTCGCTTGAAAAAGAAGCTATAGCATTGAATTCGGCTAAAGATACTCTCCAATTAAAAATGGAAAAACAAGCGAGATTAGAGATTTTACGTAAAAAAGCGGATGAAAAACCCATGGAACTCACTTCCATCACTGTTCAAAACGAATCAGATAAGGCCCTGGTTTTAAAGGCAAAAAGCCCTTTTCTGAAATCCGAAGCCCGCTACATTTCATTTAAAGGTACGGGTATAAACAATGCAACTAAAGTTCAGAAAAAACTGGTAGGTCGCCTTCTAAGTGTTTATCGCTTGGGTACCCTTGTGCAACAGATGAAAAACACCAGCGGCACTTTCACCTCGGATGACGGTTCCAATAAAGTTTTCACCCACTCATGGGATATTGAATCCGATAAAGAGATTTTTACACTGGATAAGGGCATTGGAGATAAATCTCGAGGTATTTTTCAATCGGGAGATTGGACTTTAGAACTGTGGTTTGAGCCAAAAGGCAAATCAAAAGCCTATAAACTTACCGAAGGGAAATTTCAAATAAAATAAATTTTTATCCAAATAAAGCACTGCTCAAATACCTATCACCTCTGTCACAAGCAATAAATACAATCACCCCCCCAGTCAAAGTCTTTGCCAAGCGGATAGCTGCAGATGCCCCGCCTCCAGAGCTCATGCCTGCAAAAATGGCTTCTTCTTTTGCTAATAATCGAGTCATATTCACAGCTTCATCTTGCGAAACGTCCATTACCAAATCAACCCTCGATGGATCAAATATTTTAGGTAAATATTCCTTTTCCCACCGTCTAATCCCGGGGATTGAGGACCCCTCAGTAGGTTGGCAGCCCACAATCTGTATATTCGGATTTTTCTCTTTTAAAAACATGGACGTACCCATAATCGTCCCAGTTGTACCCATTGAACTCACAAAATGCGTTACCCCCCCCTCAGTATCTCGCCATATTTCTGGACCCGTTGACTTATAATGCGCCATATAATTATCAGGATTTGCAAATTGATTCAATTGCATAAACTCACCGTTCACGGATTTCTCCTCGGCATAATCCCGACAAATTTCGATGGTATCAAATAAAGTCACTTTTGCACCGTAGGCTTCCATGGTCAGAGTGCGCTCGCGGGTAGAGTTTGAAGGCATAACTAATTCAATATCAATACCATACACGCGCGCTATCATCGCCAATGCAATACCAGTATTGCCGCTGGTCGCCTCTATCAATTTCATCCCAGGTTTAATGTCACCCCTCTCCACGGCACTCCGAATCATGTTCAAAGCAGGTCTATCTTTCACACTTCCTCCTGGATTATTGCCTTCAAGTTTTGCAAATATTTTAACATTCGGATTGGGATTAAGCCGAATGAGTTCAACCATCGGCGTATTGCCCACTAAATCTATTAATCGAGACATATTTTATTTAGTTGTCAGTAGTCAGTTGATGAGTAGTCAGTTAATTAGTTATCAGTTATGCAATCTAACTACTGACAACTAACTACTGACAACTTATCAACTAACTACTATTTCAATTTAAAACCTAAAAACTTATTAATCACATTACTTTTTACAAAAGCACCCCAGCCTTTTGTCCTGTCCTCTGAAAATTGTTTAGAAGTCAAAATACCCACTTTTTCCAAATTGGGGTCAAAACTTCTCAAATGCTCTTGAGCCAATTGTAGTTTTTGAAGATAAGGTTCGTAAAATAACTGCCGAGTACTTTTATTTAAAATATACATTTTGGGTGCGTAAATTGCTGCTCCATTTTCGTACAATTTCACACCGTGAAAATGAAAGAAAATTGGAGAAAACTGCTGTTCGCCAGCAGCCTCTGAATATGATTTATTGAAATAAAGTGCTGAATATGAATTTTTTACGTTGCCCTCTACTTCACCATCTTCAAAATAAAAGTCATATTGCTGAATATTCCACGGGGCTAATCCTCCGCCCAAATTTTTCAATTCATATACGCAATCAAACCTCTCCAACCAATCATCCAAGTATTTTTGATCACCAAATTTACCATCTTCATATCGATTAAAACACCATTCCAAGCATTGATTGCGCCACCAATTCAATACCTCCAATGCCTTTTTAGAATTATCAAAATACATGAATTGGACGCAGTATTTTCCCGATAGCTTTGACTTATCATACTGAGGGGTGTAACGATGTTCAGTAATCATCACATGCTTATCCAAAGGCATTTCATCAATCAAAACCTGCGGATTATTGAAAAAATACATATCCGCATCGATATAAGTACAATTTTTTAATTTCAATTTTTCAAGGCAATAAACAATCGTGGAACTGGTGCAAGTCCAACAATATTCGCCTCTTGAGCGCGTCGGTTTTATTTTTAAAAGTGCCTCGTCCTCAAATTCGGCTAAAGATATTACCGTCAAATTAGGGAAAGCCATATCTTTTAAAATCGAATAACATTTATCATCAAAAGCAAAAACGTACAAATGTGCAGTTCCACCACTCGCCGCCATCAGCGATTCGTAAGTTACGATACCTCGACTTAAATAATTGGAATCAAATAAAGTACAAAAATTTAGCATCTATATTATATTAAAATCAGTTTTTGTAAAAAATTAGCCCCCTGCCCCAAAGGGCAGGGTTGATTGGTTCTAAAAATTGGTATTTATGTGCGAGTCCGCCGGACTCGAAACACCCGTTTTTCAATATTTCTACAAATATATGAGTCCTCTGGACTCATTACTACATCTAATAGTGAGTCCAGAGGACTCACATATTTGTAGAATATTCAAGATTGAGGTATTTAGCGAGTCCAGCGGACTCGTACATAAACTCTAAATATTAGAACCAATCAAATCTGCCCGAAGGGGGCTAAGTAATTATCAGTTTTTTATAATTTTATTTTCAAAAATCATCCCTTTGTATTGGCAATTTATAATATTAATTTTGTCCAAAGCAGGGAATTCTTTTACAAAGCGAGCATACTTTTCAGTAAAATACAAAAATTTCTTTTCACTAAAAATCCAGCACGGATAACTTGCTTCATAAATTTTAGGCGGTACTATCTGAACGGTCAATCTATCTGCTTCAGACGGGATAAAAGGCGTTCTATCAATCATAATATGTGGAATTCCACTTTTAAAAATATCCATTAAAACGTCATAAGGTTTTTCGATGTACATCAATACACTTGAAATAAAAACTGCATTGGGTTGATACTTCTTAATAGCCTCTTCAATCGTATATTCAAACTTCAAAACTTCGTTTTCGAACTCAGTTTTACCTATTTTAACAAAATCTCCTTGCTCTACAACACACCAAACTAAATTAGGAAACTGTTTTAAAATTTCACGATGTTGAAAATACGTGCTGCCCAGAGCACCGCCAAAATCCAACACTTTTACCACCCCCTCAGTATTAAATACATTTTTAAGCCAATTTACCAGTTCTTTGTTGGTTTCAGGCTCATAAAATGCAACCGAATCCCGTTCAAAAGCAGCTTTTCCATCTCTTACCAATATACTTGAAGCCTTTACTTTTTCAAATATTTCAGTAGAATTATACCCTCCACAAGTAGAATTTGCCATTGCCCAATTGGGGAAATCACCAAACCAACCCCAACCTTTCCAATAACGATAGTAAAAATCTGTTAAAATCTGTTTCATAAAATAGTATCGCGAAATTCCAGTTCCGCTTATATAAATTTTCAATTGAGAAACTGAAGTTTCATTTTAAGATATTAATTCCGCCCATTTCTTCTTTAATTTTGTCATAAAACTCAGCTGTTTTGCATACGCTTTACGCATTTTTTCATGTACAACCTGTTCTATACTGAGGGGTATCGCTTTTATTTCAATCGGCATCTGAGCCAAGGGTGGCGTGATTGTTTCCGCCGCGTGGGTTGCCCCTTCGCCCGCAATATGGTTTGATAAAGATGGATTCGGATATAAGTTTAATTTATTATTTAAAATAGAAACGGCTAACCACCGCACTGCCCAAGAACTTACTTTACCTGAAATCTGATTTTTGAGCATTTTTTCAAAATTATAAGCCCCTTCTAAGTTAAAACGGTGCATTAAGCCCCTACGCTCTAAATCAGTGAGCAATTTTTGACCATTTTTTTCAAATAAAGCCCATCTATCAGCCCAAGTTGCCCAACCGTAACAATCGGGAACTACGGTAAATAATGTGGGCTGCGTTTCAGAATCATTCGCAAAATAATTGCACGCTCCAATACTCAAAACCCCATTTTTATCTTTATAAAAAGCCAAACTCTCGTTCATAAATTTTAAAAAATAGGGTGATGTCACCACGTCATCTTCTAAAACAATCACGGAGCCATATTGATTCACAATTTCAGTCACACCCTCAATAATGGATTTACTCAAGCCCCAATTTTCAGCGCGTTCAATAATTATGACTTCACCAAATTGCTTTGATTTTTTTACTTTTTCATTTAAAAACTGCCTAACTGCTTGTATTTGCTGCCGTTTTTCATCCGAAGCATCCTCTTTCGCGCCATCACTGAAAATATAAATAATGGAAGATTTAGCTAATTCATTCATAGCCAATGCTTCAATAGTTTGCCTCGTTTGAGCTAATCTATTGAAAGTAAAGAGAACAATGGGTGCTAAATTTTGCATTTGTTGTTAACCGTGCCACCGCTCAAAGCGGTGGCACGGATTTTTTATTGACTATTATAAAAAACTTCACTATAATAACGTGAAAAACTCAAACCCCATTTTATAGGCGGTATTACAACAGGAAAACCCAACTCTTGTTGTACGGCAATGAGGGGTAAATTGATACCTAAACCCATTGCTGCCATACTTGTTCCTTGGATTCTCGGGTTGATTTCTAATATTTTAAAACGTCCATCTCCAGCTTTTTTAACTTGAATTCCGATGGGGCCATGTAGGTTCAAAGATTCAATTATTTCACGACAATATTGTATAATTTCTTGATTTTCAATAAATTGCCCTTCCACTGAAATACCATTATTCATCTTTTTTCTTATACGAGGTAAAATCAAAATGGGTTTACCGTTGTTGACGATTGTATCAATCGTATATTCTTCAAATGGTAAAACTTCTGATAATAATAATTCGGGAAAATCTTTACCCCTCAGTATAGCGAGGATTTCATCCAATGAAATGTAGAGATTATTCGGTTTTTGATTAAAAAGTAAGTCAAATTTATCCGCTGAATCGTCAATAATGCGAACGCCTCGGCTGCCGTTTGAAACGGATGGTTTCATACAAACGGCTTTTTCAGGATAGCCCAAATCTTCAATGGCTTCAATAAAACCATCAAAATCACCTTTAGAAACGACTTTATACTGAGGGGTCAAGATACCTCGCTTTGAAAGATGCTCGTACAATCGGCTTTTATTATTGGCAATATCGAGGTTATTTTTTTCGGATACAATGACTTTAATGCCTTCTTTTTCAAAGAGTTTCTTATGCTCCGCAAATTTAAACAGTTCTAAAGTGACCAATGGAAATATGATTTTTATCTCATTTTTCTTACAAATATCTAAAACTTGAGGTATAAAACGCTCATTTGTCGCTTTTTCAGTTAACAAAAATCTATTTTCATTTAAAAAACGACCATTCGCCGTCGGGTTGGCATCGCTGACAAAAAGGTTGATATTTTTATCTTCTTTTAAGCATTTTGAAATGCCGATGCCGCCCGGCGCACCTGCGCCTGTCATTAGAATATTTACCATTTTATTTAATTGATTGATGAGTGATTGGTGATGAATGATAATTGATATTGGTGGTTTTAAGTCGCTTCATCACTTATCACCAATCATTCATCACATAATCCATCGCACCATTTCAAATACTTCTGCGTATTTTTTACCAATTTGTACACCTCGAATACGCGCCAAAGATCGTATAAAATCCTCATCTGCGTACGGGCGATGGGCTTGCGATTGGTACTCTTTTAAGGCATTTACTTTTGTAGCAATATGCTTTTCATCCAATTCAAAAAAGCAGGTGGTTGTAAAATTAAAATTATTCCAAGGCAATTCATAGCATAAAATGGAAGTAAATTTGAATGCCCGCACAGCCTCATTCGAGATGGTCGCATGGTCCTGATGGATGTCATTTACTGAGGGGGTAAAAACCAAATCGGGCTGAATATCATTGCGCAATCGAATAATGTCATCCAAAATGGCTTGGCGATGAAAGTTAAAAGTGCGGACATCATATTTAAAAAGCAATAAATTTTGGGGCGGAATACCCAAAACTTGAGTAGCGGCTTTTACCTCTTTTATCAAAATATCTTTTGGAAATTGCGGTAAAACAGACTGTTCACAAGCAGAAAAGGCGGCATAATAGACATCAGCCCCTTCATTGATGAGTTTATTGATAGTACCGCCACAACCAAATTCTCCATCGTCTGTATGCGGTGCTAATATGAGTATTTTCTTTTTATCTTTTAACATTGATTTTGAAATTAAACCGTGTCATGTCTTTTAATATTACACTGATTTATGAATTTATCCATGCCAACGCTTGAGGCGTTGACATGGGTTTGGCTGCAAAGTAAAATAGCCTTTTGACAATTATATGTTCAAAAGGCTATTTTTTAATAAAAAATCTAATTCAACTATTTCTGAGCGCCTGTGACTCTTCTCACAAACATTTCAGCGGTGCCGTTTTCAACCCATTGCATTTCAAAAGGTTGATTATCGGTCATTTTTAAAATGCGCTCTTTAGGCTTTATTTTATTGAATTCTTCTTCAATTCTCGGATTATTAGAAGTAATGCTTAAAATGCCTCTTTGATAGCCGAAAAAGTAGAACAAATCATTTGAAGTTTTGATGTAAACATATACTCTATCGTCTTCATTAGATGGCATTCTGTATTCAATAAATGCCTGTGCTTGCTTATTTATGGTATTACCTGCTATGCTGTTTAAATCCACTCGTTTTGCGTTGGAAACAAAACTTTGCGTCTCTTGATTCCATTTCATTGGCACTCGACTGAATAAAAAGTTATGTTTATTGTATTTATCAGGCAACTCAAGTGTTTTACTCTTCATATTTGTTATCACCTTTTGATAATCGTCTTTATCAGTTACAAACTCAGTCAAGGCTTTTTCAGCAAAATCATCTTTATTATAATCTACATCTGTCACATCAAAACTGCCATTTTGAATATCCAGTGCCATAATTTTAAGCAATTTTTCGGGTATAAGCATATTTAAGCCAATCATCGCTTCTATACTGAGGGGGCTGCCTTTTACGCCTGATGTATCTGTAGCTTCTTCAGTGGGTTTTAAAAAAATCGTTTTGGCTTTTCCCGCTGCCATTGAAGTGACATATTTTAAGCTTGAACCTAAATTCAGCTTACCTTCAGCATTGACTGCACTATTTTTATTATTAAATACAAATTTATCGCCGCTGGGTGAACCATGTAAGATTTTAGCGGAGTCGCCGCAAATAAGTTCATCCGTTTTAGGATTGTATTTGAGCAATCCTTTGACATCAATAATGGCTCTATCTCTTCTGAAAAATAAAGGCATCATAGCCCTTGGATAAGCAGCACTATTTTCTTTACTGATAAAAATGCCCGTTTCTAAGGGTTCACCACCTTCATTTTTAGGCGTTTTGTAGATAATCGCTAAATCGCTTTTATCAGCAAAACAGTTGAGACTGAACCACTGTTTGTCGGGCAAATTTTCTAAATCCAATTTTGCAAAACCTTCAAATTGCAGGTTTTTAGAGTTTGAAAAAAGTGAAATTTTGCCTTTAAAAGTGGTTTTATAATCTATTTTAAACTCATTTTCTTGCGTAACCTCGCCTGTGGCGCGCGTTTCCGTTTTTTTCTCCGAACGTTGACCTTTACCTACTCGTTGACCTGTAATATTATCAAATTTAATTTCTTGTTGCTTGTTGGCAATATTGTATTCATAATATCCAGAACCCTCAAATAACTTTTTACCTTTAACGTTAACGGTAACTTTATTAATAACGTGGTTTTTTGTAATGGTATCCACCACAATTTTCGCATCCGTCAAAGTCGCTATTTTACCACCCAACTCTACCTGAACATTTTCGCCCGCTGGATAAATAAAAGCATCACAAGTCCGAATAAAAGGTACACCACCTACTTTCAAGGCATTGGTTTTTAAATCATAAGTGGCTCTATTTCCAGTATATTGAAGTGAATCTTGCTCTTTGTCAACGCAAAGGAAAGTTGCATTTTGACCATCTGATTTAAAAATAATTTGTTCTTCTTTTAAGTTCCAGTCAAATTCATTGATGGATGTTTTATATTTTACACCTGGCATATACGTCTGGATATCATCTGAATTTGCTTTAAATCTACCCATTTGTTCATCGAAATCGATTTTACCTTTAATATTTTTAGTGTCGAATGCCAATTGATCTTCTGCATTTGTTGCCGTTTTATCCAAAGCTCGAATACTCATATTCATAGTATCCGCCGAAACTGAGTGCGTTCCAAATGAGAACAACTGAGAGGTTAAAGTTCCTTTATCCCAATCAAATGTCCCCTTGCCTTTCACACCCGTAGGCGTTACGATAATGGTACTTCGTAAGGTATATTCACCATCTTTAAAAAACTTAAAAGCGGTATCTCGTGCGGTGATATACATACTATCCACGTACGGTTTCCAATTGATATTTACCCCGGGACCCACCACTTGAGGCACGTTGTTCGCTCTATTTTCTTTTAATTCAAAGTTTTTAGCACTGGCTTGCATGAGTTTTGGATGGAAAATAATATCAAACGATTCAATAGAGGCATCGAGATATTTCACTAAACCTTTACCCAAAAACCCTTTATTTCCTAAACTGATTTCACCCTTAAAATTACCTTTTGCTTGATACAGCGGATAACCCACATCAGGCGTTTTTGAGATGAAACCCAACGAACTATCTTTCTGTAATAATAATGTCTCCTTGAAAATCGGAAAAATATTAGCAGACACCATCGAACCCTTAAATTTTAAATCCGATTGAGTTAAACTATCCATACCATCCAAATTGAATTTATCCAATTTGAAATAAAATGAATCCCGTTTGTATACTGAATCCTGAATTTCAGGTGCATCATAAAAAACATAGGAATTATCCTTCGATTGGAAAGATGGGAAAAGTTTTATATCCTCACGTCCCGATTTATTATTGGGTGCGTCAATCAATAAAACCCCTTTTAAATATTCAATTCGAGAATTAATACCCGTTGCAATGGGTTTTCCAAATTTGTCCTCACCAGTTTTTAGATATAAATCCATGAAACGGGCAGAATCCATTTGCACCTCAAATTGGTCGTAATGAAAATGGTATTTATTGCCATAAAACAAGCCAAATCCCGCAAATAAGCGACCATCAAAATCGAAATTCCGATTGCGTTTTAGTATAATTTCATTTTTAGCTGGAATCAAACGGACGCGTTGTTTGGTACTTAATTCCACTCCTTTCACCCCGTTTATCTGTACAGATGTGTCAGCTAATGTAAAATATGCATTTTCCTCTTTGGTATCAGAGATTATACGCAACACATCATAATCTGATTTTTTTTGATTGGCAGCCGCGTAGTGAAAAAGTTTATCTTTTAGCTCAATCATTTGTTTATCCACATCATAATTGATAAAACCTTGCGAAGCCATATCAAATAACAAACTTTGAATCATGCTTGCATTCAACTTAGTGTTTATTTGACGAGCAAAATCATCCGCTGGAATAACCCGTTTTTGGATGGCATCCGAATACATTTTTATAATTGAAATGGGGTTAGTCGTTGATATATTTTGAAATTTACGATAATCAGGCTCACTGAAAAAATCAAGTGACTCAAACATAGCACTGTTGCTATTGATACCAAATCCAGGATATTTATCCCCAATTACAAACGAATCCTTTTCAATATTCCATTTGATTTTACCCGCATCAATATTCATCTGGCTGTAAGAATTGTAGTAAGGGTTTCTATCACTTCCCCTTTGCCCTCTTTCTATCACCATTTGGTCGTTTTTAATGTCAATTTTCAAATTTACTGAGGGGTGGTAAATTGAATCTTTCCCGAAATAAATAACCGTTTCAACGCGCTCTGCAACTATATTTTCTCCTTTTCTGATGATAAAATTTTCGGCAGCCGCTCTAAAATTACGCGAACCTCGCTTTTTATCGTTCATCGTCAAACGGGCTTTTTGCTCATTTGTACCATAGCCCAGAACCGTTGTTCCTTGTAATCTAAAGCCCCCTTCAAATTGAATACTACCACCTAAGTTATTGATTTTCAACTTTTTATCATAAGATTCAAAACGGGGATATGAGCCTTCAATTTTTTCATTTTTAAAAGTCAACTTATCTTCAAAAATACCATCCAAATCACGGTCAGGAAACATCAACGGGTAATGTAATTTGACTTTTTCAGCACTATAAGATGCTTTACTCATATCAATGGTGTAATCGGTCAACTTTGCATACGTATCAGCCATTTTAAACCTATCCCAAGTTACCGTACCGCCGCTGCCTCTCCACGTGTGATTTAAGGGGAAATATGCACCTTTTGTTTCAGAAATTAGGATTGAATCAGTTTTAAAACGAGCATTTAAGCTCAATTTTTGCCATTCTACTGAGGGGGTACCTTTATCATATTTTAGTTTGTATTCAGTATTATTTGAAAACCAATTTATACTTTGTTCCGAAGCGAAAAGTGAATTTTTACTTAAAAAGTCTTTTGAAAAGTTTAGAAACTCACGAACGCCTTCAAATCTTCTATTCTGTATATCCTTAAGCATTCCATCCAAAACATCACTCCATTCGATAAGCCTCGAAACATCTTTTGTAGAAACTTCAACGGCTGTTACGCTTTCCATATAATCCATATAATAGGGAATGGCTGATAATTTAAAATTCAACATCGTGTTGCAAGTAGCAACTACACGCGGCATTTCCTTATCAGAGAGTGTTCTGAATTTGGCACTGAAATCTTTAAATGACTTATCAACATCCGCTCTTTTACTCAAATTTACAAATTCACCCAACTCTTTCAAGAAAGCCTCTGGATTTTCTGAAAAAGTGGCGCGCATTTGAGCAGATATTGAGTGGGAAAATAATGTACAGATTAAGAAGAGAAGTATAATTTGCTTTCTCATGTTAAGATTGATGGCTTTGAGTAAATTAAATCAGTTTATGTTGTAAAACGAGAAAGTGGGTAATTTTATTGAATTAAATACCGAAAACTGTAAACTGCTTGTTAAAAAGTTTACAGTTTTCGGTATTTAAAGTTTAAAGAGACAGCATCATACAGAGCCAATTGCCTCGTTGTATCGTTTTTAAAATGGTAAATCCTTTTGAAATAACGGCTTCCGACATGATAGTTTCATCTTCTTTTAGAAAACCTGAAATGAGAAGAACAGCCTCACCTTCAGCCGAACCTTTTTTAATTTTACTTTTCAAACTCGCTAAAGAATCTAAAATAACATTGCGATTGATATTCGCTAAAATAACGTCAAAATCAGCTGCCTCAATCGTTTCTAAAGTTCCGTGAAATGCTTTAACGTTATGGACATCGTTAATGTCACAATTTTCGATGGTATTTTCAAAAGATGGCAACTCAATATCTACTGCTTCGATGTAAGATGCTTTCAATTTTGAAGCCAAAATAGCTAATATACCCGTGCCACAGCCATAGTCCAGCACTTTTTTGCCGTTAAAATCCATTTCACGCATCAATTGCATCATCATATAAGTGGTCTCGTGATGCCCTGTCCCAAAAGCCATTTTAGGATTAATAACAAGGTCAAATTCAACCCCCTCAGTAGGAGGATGAAAATCCGCTCTCAACCCTACAAAATCATCCACTTGAATGGGTTGAAAATTCGATTCCCACAACACATTCCAGTTTTTATAAGGAATAAAGGTTTTGACGTATTCAAACTCAAACTCCGTAGCTAACTCGCTGAATTCCTTTTCAACTTCACTGGTCAGATTATCTTCTGATATAAAAATTCTGAGTGAATCCCCTAAATCTTCAAAAGTATCAAAAGGTAATTCGCCTAAAACAGCCGTCAAAACCTCTCCTTTCTCTTCATTATACTGAGGGGTCGTTATGTCGTACGAAAAGTAATTCATTTATATATTTATTTTTAAACAGAAAGAAAATCATGTCTGAGTAAATTAAAATGGGTGATGAGTGATTGGTGATGGGTGAAAGTTGGCTATCACCAATCACTCATCACCTATTTTTAATACACTTCACCTTTTGCCGCTTTCAAAGTGTTCATCATGAGCGAAGTCACTGTCATCTGCCCCACGCCACCAGGCACTGGCGTGATAAAACTGCATTTGGGTGCGACCTCATCAAAATCAACGTCGCCAACCAATCTTGAACCACTTTTTTTAGAAGCATCATCAATTCTATTCATACCCACATCAATCACCACAGCCCCTTCTTTCACCATTTCTGCTTTGATAAAATGTGCCACTCCGATTGCTGCAACGATAATATCCGCTCTTTGACACACTTCCATTAAGTTTTTAGTGCGGCTATGCGCCATCGTGACGGTACAATCCCAACCTTTACGAGACAATAAAATAGCCATCGGCGTGCCCACAATATTACTTCTGCCAACTACCACACAATCCTTCCCTGCCGTTTCAATATTGTATCGTTTCAACATTTCTAAAATACCAGCGGGCGTAGCGGGCAAATAGCAAGGCAAGCCTTGAGCCATGCGCCCAAAATTAATGGGATGAAATCCGTCCACATCTTTATGGGGTTCAATGGCAAGGGTAATTGCCGTTTCGTCAATGTGCTTGGGCAAAGGTAATTGTACGATAAAACCATCAATATCAGCGTCTTCATTGAGTTGTTTGACAATTTCAAGAACCTCTTCTTGAGTAATATCCGTCTCCCGACGAATCAAAGTTGAACTAAAGCCCACTTGCTCGCACGACTTGATTTTATTGCCCACATAAGCCTCACTTGCGGGGTTATTGCCAATTAAAACAGCCGCTAAGTGCGGTCTTTTACCCCCCCTCAGTATTAGTTGATCTACCTCGAGTTTAATCTCATTTTTAATCGTGTCCGAAAGGATTTTACCATCTATCAATTGCATATCAAAAGCATTTTAGAATATGAATAAGAGGCTGCAAATTTAGATTGAAACCTACAAAAAGATGTTATTAAAGGCTATAAAGTTTTAAATAGTTGAATCAAACCCAAAATAATGGAACAGTCAAAGGTTATTTATTAAAAATCACGAATTATTGTACATTTGACTATTAAAATCTAACATCAGACAATGAATCATTTAGCGCATTTTTTCCTTTCAGGCAATAAGGAAGACATAATTATAGGCAATTTTATCGCAGATTTTATTACCAATAAGGAAGTGGACAGTTTTACTGAGGGGATCCAAAAAGGGATTATGCTCCACAGAGAAATTGATTCATTTACTGATTCACACGAAACCGTGAAAAAAAGTACTAAACGGCTGCATCCTTACCACCATAAATATTCGCCTGTGATAGTGGATATATATTACGATTTTTTATTGGCTAAAAACTGGACGTATTTCACCAAAAATACTTATCTAAATGAAATGTCTTTACGGGATTTTACCCGTAAAATATATGAAATTTTAAAGAAAAGACGGCTGGATTTGCCCGAAAAACTTCAAAAAAGGATAGATAAAATGATAGCCGATGATTGGCTCATGACTTACACCACTTACGAAGGGCTTAATAAGGCATTTAAAATGATTGAAAAATACGCGGCTTTCCCGGGCAATTTCGGCAATGCAGCCCTACATCTTGAAATGTTCGTGGATGATTTTAACGAAGAATTTAAAGCTTTTTTCCCTGATTTGATGGGACACGTTTTGAAAATGGGTGATGGGTGATTGGAGATAGGTGATTAGAGATTGGAGATAGGTGATTGGAGATGAGTGATAATTAAAATTACACTTCATCACTCATCTCCAATCACCTATCTCCAATCACCCATCACCTATTGCATTTCCGACTATCCACCCGCCTGTCCATGCAGCTTGAAAGTTAAATCCGCCTGTAATGGCATCGATATCCAATATTTCACCCGCAAAATAGAGATTGGGTACTATTTTACTTTCAAAAGTTTTGAAATTGACTTCATCCAATTTAACGCCACCAGCTGTGACAAATTCATCTTTAAAAGTGCTTTTTCCTTTGACCTCAAAAATGCCTTTTGTCAATTCCTCAGCCAATGTAAGCAACTGCTTTTTATTGGAATCCGCCCATTTCAGTTCAGTTGGGATTTGAGCAGCGTTTAAAAACCGTGACCAAAGGCGCGACGAAATATTGTACAAAGGCGTATTCGATATTTGCTTTTTAGCCGTATTCAGCTTTTGTTCATTTAAAAGATCCATGACATTTTCAAAAGTATCGAAGCCTGTCCAATTGATTTTTATCTTAAAATGGTAGTTTTTATCTGAAAGTTCACGCGCTCCCCAAGCGGACAATTTTAAAATCCCGGGTCCGGAAAGCCCCCAATGGGTAATCAATAATGGACCAGAAGAGCTTAATTTTGTTCCTTCTACCACCACTTCCGCATTCGGAACACTCAAACCCGCCAAATCTGTTATTCTTTCATCCTTGATGTTGAAAGTAAAAAGCGACGGCACTGGTTGAATAATAGTATGCCCCAATGACTCCAATAAAGACCACAAACCCGTTGAACTTCCGGCTGCAACAACTACTTTATCTGCCTTGAAATCTTGATTAGGCGTTTTTACAACAAATTGATTATCAATAACTTGCAAAGCTTCCACGCGATGCCCCCTCAGTATCTTACCTCCCAAACGCACCGCGGCACCGTATAAACAATCAACAATCGTCTGAGAACTATCGGTAACAGGGAACATTCTGCCATCATCTTCAATTTTAAGTTTAACGCCCTGTTTTTCAAACCATTCTATCGTTTCACCGGCAGCAAAACGGCTAAAGGGCGACATTAAGGCTTTTTCGCCACGTGGATAATTTTTTACCAAATCCCGATTAATGAAACAAGCGTGCGTCACGTTGCAACGCCCACCGCCACTGATTTTCACTTTCTGTAAAACATCTTTTCCCCGTTCCAAAATGGTAACGTCAGCTTCAGGATTATTCTCTAAAATCGTGATAGCTGAAAAAAAACCGGCCGCACCACCACCAATTACAATGATTTTCATGCTGCAAAGATAGATTTTATTCGTTATTCAACTTTTAAAAAGGGTAATTTACGCCTTAAAACAAAAAAAGGAGTGACTTTAAGTCAACTCCTCTTCAAAATTTAATACATTCTCATTGTTTAGTTATTAACTATCATACATTCTCATTATTAACACTTAATTTCATACATTCTGATTATTGTCTACCCGCGATTTCATTCATCAGTATTTCAGCTAAATTAAAATTTCAATAAAAATCCAACAACAGATTACTCAGATTTCTGCTAAAAAATAACTGCTTGATGACTCAACAAAAAATCCAAGTAATCTGGGTTGAAGGACAAATTAAAAGTAACTAAACTTCACTCTAATCGTTATGAAAAAAACATTGAAAAGTGACAAATTGAATAATACACCTATAACCGCCTAAAATCTCCAAATATTTTGAATAAAAAATCCTCACGACACCTACAAAGTATTCTTATAAAACTAGAAACTTTGATTAGGAAGTGTCATTATTTTTTATCTTTGTATTCGATGTTGAGTTAAAATTTATAATTGGTTACTTGATGCAGTAGAATTTGAAATTTGTATTTTAATAAGATTTTAATCCATTAAAACAAAATTTGTAAACGCTTAAAAAGGTATTTGCAAATTTAATTTCTAATTCATACGTAAAGATAAAATATAAATTCGAAATAGCATATAGACTTCAATGGTAACAAAAATCAACAAACGTTTGCGCAACGGTTTGCTGTTGATAACTTCATTTAAAATGTGGATAACTAATTTATTTAATATTTGAAAAGAGCAACTATTAAGGATATTGCGCTAAAAGCGGGAGTCAATATCTCTACTGTTTCGAGAGCTTTAAGAGATCATCCAGATGTAGGAGCTGATTTGAGGAGCAAAATCAAGCGTTTGGCTGAAGACATGAACTACCATCCTAATATGATGGCGGTGCAGTTGCGCAAGCAAAAAAGCAATATCATTGGTTTGATTATACCAGAAACGTATATGTTCTTCTTCCCCTCAGTCATAAAAGGAATTTCAGATATTGTACAAGAATATGGTTATCGCTTACTTGTACTTCAGTCTGGTGAAAAACTGGAACGTGAAATTGAAAACGTCCGTATTTGCTATGAAAATGGCGTTGATGGATTGCTGATGACATTAACCAATAAAACAAAAGAACTTCACCATCTCGATGAGCTCAAAGAAGTGGATGTGCCAGTTGTTTTGTTGGATAAAGTATTAGATGACTCAGGTTTTGATGAAGTCATAATTGACGATATCAAAGCCGCTGAAACCTGCACCGAATACCTTATCAGCACAGGATGCAAAAACATTTTAGGTCTTTTTGGCAACCCTAATTTAATGATTACCTCAAAGCGATTGACCGGTTTTTATAATTCAATTCATGCCCATGAAAGCCAAGGGGTCAAAGGTACTTCCAAATTCGTGGAAGATACTTTTAGCACTTGGAACTGCGTAGAAGAGCATTTTAAAACAGAGCAACCCGACGGAATATTCGCCATGAGTGACGAAATCATCGCGGGGGTTATTGCCGCACTTAAAAAGATGAAAGTACCGATTCCTGAAAAATGCTCCGTTTTAGGCATTAGTGACGGTTATTTACCTCAAATCCTCGACCCGCAAGTCTCATATCTACACCATGACGGCTATACTCTCGGCAAAATGGCGGCTCAACATCTGATAAAAAAAATCAATAATAAATACAATATTCATACCCACGAATACCTGATTTTAACTACTGAATTAGTAATAAAGGATTCAACGAGATAATAATTTCAAAGGATTTTATAACTTTTAAAGCTTTCTAAACATGAAAAACAAATTGCTTACTTTATTGCTTTTTGTTCTTTAGTATTCACTGATTGTTATACAGGACAACCATTTAAAAAAGAACCATCTGATAATAATACCTCATACACGGTTGAATACCTCTTCGAACATGACCGTTGCAAGATTTATCGCTTTAGAGACAAGGGTAATTATGTCTATTTTACTTCATGCAAAGGGGAAACTACCAGCGTTTTAAGCGATAATACAGGTACTAAGTATATAAATTCAAAAAATACGAGAAATTAAGCTCTTATACTGAGGGGTATGTGGTGCCATTATTGCAGCAAAAGTTGAAATCATGATAAAAGTAGTATCACAAAAGCCGCTTCCGTAGCGTAGAGGTAGCACAATGTATGATTGTGCAAAGAAGATTTTGAAGGTGCAGAATATGTGAGCTATAATTTTATTATTTTACGTACAAAAATTTGATTGCCGTTATCACTTTTAACGAAATAAATACCAACTGCTAATACTGATACATCCACCTCATTGCGCCCGCTTTTAACCGTAGTAGATAAAACTATCTTACCCAAAGCATCCATTAAGATAATGGCATGGATTGAAGAACTAATATCAAAGGAAAGAATCAAAACTTTATCAACTGGATTGGGAAAAATTTGAGGCTCTAAATTACCAATTCTCAGGACGCTTGCCACATTGGAATATCTATCTTTATCGTCGATAGTCTTAAAACGTAGTCGGTAGTCGGAGGACAAAAACGGGGAAAAATCCTTATATTTATACTCTCTAATCTGATCGTCATTAATACCTGATTCATAACTGACAAAAGACAATATCTCCCAATTTTGACCGACAGAACTACGTTCAACATAAAAACCTTTGTTATTGATTTCCATCTCAGTTGTCCAATAAAGAGCGTTATTATCTATTTCGCCATAAGCCGTTGCCTTTATCCCTTCAACACCTTGAAAAGGGCATTTAGCATAACTAAAATAACATTGTTGATTAATTAAACTCATAGTATCCACTGAAGACTGAACGGCGGGTAACATAACAGAATAAGGATGTTTTTTAAAGTCATCATGATTCATTCCCAAAATATGACCCATCTCGTGAGCTAAGACACTATTATAGGCCCACTCGTGAACAATTATCGCCTTACCGATTCCGTTATCACAATCTCCTAAAAAAGCCATACCAGAGCAATCATCTAAAGGATCTCCAATAATTGCAATAACCAAATCTGCCTTGTCATACCACTCTTCAATAGCCGCTGCCACTAAAACATCACTTATCATTTGGCGACAAGACCTTGTTTTATCAGAAAACACATAATTAATCGGTGTTTGATTTACCTGTTTAAATGTAATATTACAGTTATCAAAACCTCCTGCGCATTTTTTTAGTATCTGTTCTGCTTCATCTACTGATAGCTTAGTGTTTTTAACGTTTTGATATACTAACAATACTTTAATCTCTTGTTGAATACTCCGTGTATTTATTTTTTTGCGCTGACTTAATAACCGCTGCTTGATTAGAGCTGGATTATCAAATTTATCTTTAATATCTGACTCAAAATAATGCGTTACATAATCCGTGAATCGCATTTGAGACGAACAATCTTGCGCAACAACCTCATCAACAGATATGAGGCTCAAAATAATCATTAGATTTTTAAATACCCGCATAGAAAATGAATTTTAAAGTACAAGAAATAGGTTAAAAATAAAATGCTTTTACTTTCAAAAATAAAAAACTGAATTATTACTACAGTGTCTATGGCTGTTTAAAAATTTGCAATTTTAATCATCCCTAAATTCGCCTTTTATTCCACCCATAAAAAACAGGAATACCCAATAGCACAATACCTAAACCCACCCAACTCGGTTTTAGTGAAATGCCAAATAATGAAATTGAGGTTTCAAAAAGCAATAAATTTATGCAAATAGTTGTAGCCACAATAAGATAAAAAGCGGGAATAATTGGATAACCAAATGCTTTGTAAGGTCGTTCAGACAAAGGCTGTTTTCGCCTTAAAATGAAAACACCAGCGATGGTCAAAATGTAAAAAAGCAAAGTAGCAAACGTGACATATTTTAATAAATCAGTATATTTTCCTGAAATACACAAAAGGCACGCCCATAAACACTGAACCATCAAAGCATACGAAGGTACACCTTTTGAATTCAATTCAGCCGCTTTTTGAAAGAAAAGACCGTCTTTTGCCATCGCATAATAGACCCTTGCGCCCGAAAGTACGATGCCATTATTACAGCCAAAGGTAGAAATCATGATAAAAATAGCCATCACTATGGCAGCGGGTGCCCCGAAAATCATCTCAGCAGCAGCCGTCCCTACCCTTTCATTGCTCGCAAAAGCTATACCTCTCGACATTGCATCCACTCCCTCAGGCATACCACTTACAGGCAAAAGCATCACATACACCACATTGGCACTGATGTACAATAAACTCACGATTAATGTCCCTAAAAATAAGCTTAAAGGTATATTTCGCTGCGGATTTTGAATTTCACCCGCCGTGTAAGTAATCGTATTCCAAGCCGACGAACTGAAAATGGGGCCAATCATCGCAAAGCCCAAAGCACTCCAGAGAGCGGAATTACTGAGGGGTGTCTTTAAAAGCGTTCCATTTGAAACCGAAGATTTGAAAGGTTGCCAAAAATTATCGAGATTGAATTGAAAAGCCGAACTGCCCCACCCCTTGAATAAACCTATAACTATTAAACCTAAAAGTGCACCTACTTTAGTAATCGTAAACACATTTTGAACCCATTTACCCGTTTTAACGCCTTGAATATTGATAAAAGTGAGCAAAATAATGACCGCTAAAGCCAATAATTGAGTTGCTGTAAAAGTATAATCAGCCCATTTAAAAAGTACATTTTGCTCATTAAAAAAAGGTATTAAAACGGCGGTAAATTTGGCAAAAGCAATCGCCACCGCAGCAATCAAACCCGTTTCAATGACTAAAAACGTGGTCCAACCAAATAAAAAGCCAATTAAGGGATTAAAAGCTTCTCTCAGATACACATACTGACCACCTGCTTTCGGCATCATACCTGCCAATTCGCCATAACTCAAGGCAGCAATTATCGTTAAAATACCTGTAAAAACCCAAGTGAGCAATAAAAAACCGGGCGAACCGACCTGCTTCGCCACACTTGCGCTCACGATAAAAATACCGCTACCAATCATCGAACCCATCACGATCATCGTTGAATCGAAAAGAGTGAGCGTCCGTTTTAAACTTATATCTTCTTTCTTGGTTTCCATACTACCCCTCAGTATTTTTGACAAAATTTCAATTAAACATTTAAAACCATACATAAAAGCTAAATTAGGTGTTTTGAACCACGAACCTGCCTTTGTCGG
Organism: Saprospiraceae bacterium; assembly: GCA_031424515.1. GTDB lineage: Bacteria > Bacteroidota > Bacteroidia > Chitinophagales > Saprospiraceae > JAAFJT01. Next base: position 9,319 of record JANPHO010000228.1, on the reverse strand, counting down.
CAGACAGGTTCGTGGCTTAATAACTTTTATGTATGGTTTCAAAATTAAAAACACGATTTAAATGTCCGAAACAAAAAATCGTCTTAATTTTCGGACAAAATAATCAAATAGCAAGATAAGTTCTACTTTTACGCCTATGAAAATTGTATTTATGGGTACGCCCGAATTTGCGGTACCTTGTTTGGACATACTTTTAAAAAATGGTTATGACATAGTGGGTGTCGTGACAGCTACGGATAAACTCGGCGGACGTGGTGGGAAACAGCTCATTCAATCCGCCGTGAAACAGTACGCTCTTGCGAACAATTTGCCTGTTTTACAGCCTGAAAAATTGAAAAATTCTGAATTTATTGAATCGTTAAAAGCTTTAAATGCGGATATTTTCATCGTTGTTGCGTTCAGAATGTTGCCCGAAATAGTGTGGACTATGCCTCGTTTTGGCACCATGAATTTGCACGGTTCACTTTTACCTAAATATCGGGGTGCTGCGCCCATCAACTGGGCTATCATCAACGGTGAAAAAGAAACGGGGGTCACTACCTTCTTTTTAAAACATGAAATTGATACAGGTGATGTCCTTTTTAGAGCCAGTTTACCCATTGGAGACGATGAAAATGCTGGCGAGATTCACGATAAAATGATGGTTTTAGGTGCTGAAACGGTTTTAAAATCGGTAAAAGCCGTGGAAAGTGGTAATTTTACGTTGCAACCACAATTAGATACTGTTGCGACCCATGCACCTAAAATTTTCCTTGAAACTTGCCAAATCAATTTTAATCAAAATACTGAGGGGGTGCACAATTTCGTGCGCGGGCTATCGCCTTATCCTACCGCTTGGACAATGCTCGATAGTCTGAAACTAAAAGTTTTTAAAACTGAAAAAGAATTAAAGTCGCTTGAACATATTGCTGGTGAGTTAATATCTGATAATAAAAACTATTTAAAAGTAGCTACAAAAGACGGTTACATTCACTTATTGGATGTACAATTAGAGGGCAAAAAGAGAATGTACATAAAAGACTTCTTAAATGGTTATAAATTAGAGAGCTTCATTTTTGAATGGGTAACAAAAGAGGGGACAAAAAGAGATAGAATAAGACAAACTAAAACGAGTTTTCAAAAAGCTTTTACAGGTTTTGAAAATTATCTACAACCTTTTTCATGGCACGAAAGAATACCTGAATTCTTACATATTTCTATTGCTTTAGTTGAATTTGATTTTATAGATGTTGAAAAAGATTTCATTAAAATAATTAATTATATAAATCAAACACAGCCGTTTAAAGAAAAATTTCATTTCAACTTATCACATACTATTAAAATCATAAAAGAAGATAAAAATTTATTAAATGTTATATTGGATTCATGCTTTAAAACAGCTTTTGAACAACTTTATATCTATAATGAGATTTTAGAGATTGATATTGATATTGATATAGAAAATATGAATATGAAACCAGAATTATTGTTCAAAGGTTATAAACAAATTTTAGATGGAAGATCGGATAACTCTATTTTATGTAAATACCTAATGTTAAAAAATGACCAAAAAGATTTAATTATAACTCACAACTTATTGAATTTTACAACAAAAAATGAAATACTTAAGCCAGATAATGTGTCACAAATAATGGCAGCCTTCCCACCATCAATAGGCTTATCTGAAAATTTCGACCTAAGTTTTTGTGAACAAATATGGTTTTTTAATTACACAAATATACCTTTTATTGACAAACCAGATGAAAGTGAAAATGAAAACCAGATTTATCATGAAATGAAAATTGATGAATATCTACATGAATTTAAACAAATATATTCGGAATTTAGAAATATAAATCTGTTATATTTTTTTCCAAGAGGAATAATGGAGATTATCATTGGATTTAATTCAAGAATTTGTAATCTATCTATAGATGTTGTAGATTTAGTAAAAAGTCATAAGGGTGAAATAGCCGAACTTACAACAAGATCAATTCTTGAAAATTTCATAATTGCAACTTGGCTAATCAAAGAAAGAGATGCTAAATTGTTTCAAAGATTTAGAGAGTTCAGCTTAGGAAAAGATAAATATATCACTGAAAAACTAACTAATTTGATTAATATTGAACCTTTTAAAGAAAAATTGAAAGAAAATTTAAAAGAGAATACTAAAAAAGAAGGTAGAAATAGTTTTGATATAGCTTCTGAAAGAGGTGACATGTTTGAATTGAATTTAAGCCAAATTTCAGATAAGGTTTGGGGAGAAGACAATATGTATTATTTGATTTATAAAAGATTATCTGAGACAACTCATGGTAATTGGAGAGCAATTGATAAATATCATTTATCTACAAGTCTTAATCCAATACATAATGGTTTAAAAGACTATAATGAAAATCCTAACCGATTTTGTGGGTTGACTCCGATATTCACAACTTTAGGAATTTCTACTAAGTTCATGATTGGTATTTTGGATGAATTGGAGGACATAGAAGCGTTTGATGAAATAAAAATCAAATTAGGGAAATTTAATAAAAATATACAGGAACAGTTTACAACATATAATCACAATTATATTTTGTCAAGAAATTTTTAAGCTGCTTTTAAAAAATCAGTCAGATTTATTTAAATAAATCTGACTGATTTCTTAAAATATCAAAATCATTCACCCACTACCAATTTTTGAACACCCGTCACACCATTCACGGAAAGTCGAATGAAGTAATTCCCTGCATTCAATGATTGCGTAATTTCATCTTGAAAACTGCCTTGCGACAGCGTTTTTAAGGGACTACTCACTACCACTTGACCAACGGTATTGATGACTTCCCATTTCACATCACCCCCTTTTTTAAGGTTAAAACCGATAAAAATCCTGCCTAATGCTGAGGGGTTTGGATAAATCATGAATTCATTGACTTGATCCGTAAATTCTTGCGTAGCTGTGGTGGAATAGCGGAAATATCCGCCCGGCGGCTGAGGCAATCTCGTGGATGTATAAACTCGATATTCGCCCGGAAGCAAGCGAATAAGTGCATTTTTATCCGAGACGGTGATAGAATCACCGCTTATATAATTGTACCATTTGCCAGTCGATTGAAACGCCGGTACAATATCGCTCGATTGCACATCAAAATTGCCCAAAACCGTTACACTCAAATTAACATCTTGAATGTGAAAAGCCTTGAGATACCCTTGTGCTAAATCAGTTTCGCTATAATTTGTGGTTTTAAAAGCCGAATTAGACTTTCTCAAGTGGATTAAATTACGAGTAATATTGTACAAACGCTTGCGGTTATTGTCTTGTAAATATTCCCAATTAATCGGTTTATTTCCCACTCTTCCATTAAAATCAATGCTAATATCATAGCCCAATTCACCAAATTGCCACAACATACGGGGACCTGGCACCGCATAAAAAAAAGCCGACGCCAACTCAATGCGTTTTAAAGCTGTAATCGGATTTTTAGTGGAATAATTGCCCAATGAATTACCGAATTGTAGGTTTTTAGCCATCAGTCGCTCTTCGTCATGGCTTTCCATAAAAGCGATGTGTTTATCGTGCTTGGCATCACTCCAGCCGCGTGATTTTGCTGCCGTCCAAGTCAAACTATTCCCTGTCCAACCCATAGTGGCTTCATTAAAATCCCGATTGCCATTTGCCCAAACCATCATGCCCGCATTGGCTAAAACTGTTTCCTCGCTGTTGTCGCAGAAATGCTCCAAAATCGTATAGGCATTGGGCGATGCCGTTTGTACTGTTTGATGATAGGCTTTTAAAATATCAATTCGGCTCTGGTCATAATTAGAAGCAGTACTTTCAGTGCTTGGATTTTGAGTAAAACCTTTCGTCAAATCGAAGCGATAACCGTCAATTTTATATTCAGTCAACCAATATTTTAAACAGCGATTAACGTAGTTCTTAGTAAATTCACTTTCATGGTTCATATCAAAACCCACATTATACGGGTGTTTGGCGTCCGTATTAAGCCAAGGATTGGTTGCAGATGGCTTTCCACCTTCCAAATACATTTTAGCCAAAGGACTTTGACCAAAAGCATGGTTAAAAACCACATCACAAATGACTGCAATGCCGTTTTCATGGCATTTATCCACTAATTCCTTGAATTTATCGGGCGTGCCGTAATACTTATCCAAAGCCATGTGATAGGATGGATTATATCCCCAACTTTCGTTGTTTTCGTACTCATTTATGGGCATTAATTCTATGGCGTTGATACCTAAATTTTTAAGATAAGGCAGCGTATCTATCAAAGTTTGGTAGTCATGTCTTGAAATAAAATCTCTTAAAAGCAATTCATAAATCACTAAATCCTTTTTTTCGGGTCGCTGAAAATTATTCACTTTCCACGAGTAAGCCGTTTTGCCGGGTTGAATTACCGAAACTTGACCGGTCGTTTTAGAAGGAAAATTAGGTAAATTGGGAAAAGTGAGGGATGGAATAAAATTGTCGTTGGACTTATCCAATATCATAGTACTGAGGGGGTCAGCCACGAGGATAGTCCCGTCTACCAAATACTGATAAGTGTAGGTTTGCCCAGCAGTTAGCCCAGTAAGCGTCAGCCACCAAGTCTTACCGTCCACACTTTTTTTCATCAGATACCTATTATCTATCGTAAAATCATTAAAACTTCCTAAAACGTACACTGATTGCTTGTTAGGTGCTTGTAAAAGCAGAGTGACTGTATCTTTTGAAACGTAATTTGCACCCAATTCCATACCCGTAGGTGGGTTAGCAATGGTCACATTTGGTGATACAATGTATGTAAACGACGATGAATCTACATTGCTTCCGTTTACTGCTTTAAAAGTGACAAGGTGTACCCCCTCAGTATTGACAGTTATGGATTTGGTTAATTCTTTAGAATTTGTCGCCGAAGCAATATTGACCCCATTATCGGTCAAAGTTAAAATTGAAGCGAGTGAAGCTGCCCCTTTTACTTCAATATTCTGATTCAAAGTTGTAAAAATGGTGTTTGCAGTAGGATTTAAAATAAGGGTTTTCAAGGCACTTCCGTCGGAATAAACATCGTAATAAATGTCCCCTCCTGAAGCGGTTTTACCTTCTTTACTACCGTTAGCATTTCTGAAAACAAAAGCCAATTTTAGTATTTTATCCGAAGCGGGAACACCATAAAAAGCGCGAACTCCAGGAATGTTCAAGGTATAAATACCACCGCCTACTGAAGTCATTTTCATAGAGGCATTATTGGTTGTCCAAGGGAATTTAACGTATTTCCAATCACTCAACGATGTACTTCTATCAGTAATAATACCTGAGTGGGCATAGACATCACCTGTTTCATTCACCAAACCCCGGCTGCCTTCATTGGCGTTAAAAGTTATGGTAATATTTTCAGTGGGTGAAGGAAAAACTGGATTGCAAGTCACTTGGGCTTGAACCTGAAATTTAATAAAGGAGAATAAAAGGGTTAGTACAAAGATGTTTTTTTTCATGACATTCAGATTGATATTATAAAATTGGGTTGAATTTAACTTCATACATTTTAAAATAAACACAAATATAACCGACAAGTTTGAAGCTAATGTACCACTTTGGTAATTTTTTGAGCCACACAATTTTATTAACTAAAACAGAATTAAACATATTCAAATAATCTCAAATACTTTAAAGCCTAAAAACAAGATTGGCTATCCAATCCCTAAAGACTGAATAGCCATTGCTATATAATTACATTTGAAATGAAAAACTGAATTAATTCAATTTTTTATCTGCTTTCAAATAAGTTTTATTACCATTTTCATTGATATAATATTGACCACCGCGTGAGCCTTCAAAAATTTGACGCCCTTTAGCATCTTTACCAATTACTTTATCTTCTCCTGTTGAAACATTCGCTTTAGGCGCAGCAGTTTTAGTTGTTTTAGTAACTTTAGGAGCTGGAGCAGTTGTTGGAGTTGAAGCCGTTGCTGGGGCAGTTTCTACTTTCGCTTTTGGTGCTTTAGGCGTTTTGGTAGTTTTTGCAGCAGGTGCAGTTGTGGTTGCAGCAGCTGGCGCAGTTTCTACTTTCGCTTTAGGTGCTTTTTTTCCTTTTGATGCAGCAGAAGTTGCAGCAGCGTCAGCAGGTGCAACTTCTACTTTAGCTTTTGGCGCTTTAGTGGTTTTTGCAGCAGGTGCAGGTGTAGTAGCAGCAGCTGGTGCTGTTTCTACTTTCGCTTTTGGTGCTTTTTTTCCTTTAGCTGTAGTTGCATCAGCAGGTGCTGTTTCTACTTTCGCTTTTGGCGCTTTAGCAGGTTTTTCAGATGTAGCGGGTGCTAATTCTTTTTTAGACCTAGTTGGAGCTTTTTTTGTTTTAGCAGCAGGTTCAGCCGCAGGTTGATTTTGAGCTGTTGCGAATGTAGCAAAAGCGAACATCAAAGCAGCAAACAATAATTTTTTCATTTAGAAAGAACTTTATTTAATATTAATAAAAAATTTAAAAAATTCCAGTTGTATTCATTAAGTAAAGCAAAGGTAACGACATTAAGACGTATAATTATAGTATGGTCATACCTTAATATTGTTAATATTGAGTTAAAATCAATATTTTAATAAGCCATTAATTATAACAATCATAAGAAATGAGCTTTTTTTAGAAAGAGCAAAACTCTATATTATTTCCTAAAATTTTCGAAAAGAGCCGACATTTTACCCAAGGCATCCCCTAATATTTCAACGCTTGGTAAAAAGACGATTCTAAAATGGTCTTTTTTAGGATAATTAAATCCATTCCCCGCCACAACTAAAATGTGGTGTTCCTCCAAAAGATTTGAAATAAAGTCGTCATCATCTTTAAAATCAAATTTTTTTAAATCTATTTTAGGAAAGACGTACATTGCTCCTTTAGGGCGCGTGCAGGAAAGCCCAGGGATACTGTTTATTTTTTCGTAGCTCAATTCCATCTGCTTGTACAAGCGGCCTTGCGGTGCTACCAAATCGTTGATACTTTGGTAGCCTCCCAAAGCAGTTTGTATGCCAAATTGCGCAAAAACGTTTGAACACAAACGCATACTGGCTAAAAAAGTTAACCCCTCAGTATAAGACTTCGCTTTGTGCTTCGCACCACTCAAAATTAACCAACCACCTCTGAAACCCGCCGCGCGATAATTTTTTGAAAGGCCACCCATAGTCACCGCCAATGTATTTTCTACCATGGGTGCAACTGAATGATGTACCGCACCATCGTACAATATTTTATCGTAAATCTCATCTGAAAAAATAATAAGTCCGCGCTGCTCCGCAATTTTCACTATTTTTTCAACTATTTCACGCTCATATACTGCACCAGTTGGGTTATTCGGATTGATGATTACAATGGCTTTGGTTTTAGCCGTAATTTTAGATTCCAAATCTTTAATATCCGGATTCCAATCGCTTAGCTCATCACACATATAATGTACAGCTTTTCCACCACTCAACCCCACTGCCGCCGTCCATAAAGGATAGTCTGGGGAAGGAATCAACACTTCATCTCCTTCATTGAGCAAAGCTTGCATGCTCATCACGATTAATTCACTCACTCCATTACCTATATAAACATCTTCAATTTGGGTATTTTTAACGCCAATACTTTGGTAATATTGCATCACAGCTTTACGGGCGGCAAAAAGGCCACGAGAATCGGCATAACCTTGGGCTTCGCGGATATTAGAAATGATGTCGTGAACGATTTCATCTGGCACATCAAATCCAAAGGCGGCAGGGTTGCCAATATTCAAATTTGTGATTTTATAACCTTGCTGTTGAAGATACAATGCTCTTTCATACACGGGACCTCTTATCTCATAATGTAGGTTCTCAAGGCGTTGACTTTTTCCAAATTGTTTGGTGCTGTGTGGCATACCTTTTCTTTTAAGTAGCGCAGAACTCCAGTTCTGCATTTAAAATAGGACTTAAGTAAAAGAATTCACTGCGGAACTGGAGTGCCGCATTACAAAAGTGGCGCAAAATTAAAAAGGTTTCTGACTTTAATAAGCAGGCGTAAAGAAATAAATGATAATTTCTGTTGGGCTTAAAATTATAGAAAATGCGAAGCGAAGAATTTTCTATAATTTTGAGAGCCAACTTAAAAAGAGATTATCATTTATTTTAGCCAACTACTAAAAGTCAAAAACCTTTTTAGATTATAAAAAATAAGTTGATTTCAAAAACACATCAAAATCGCATCATTTTCTTAACAATTACACCTTTTACTGTTTCTATTTTAACAAAAATCAAACCCATTTGATAATTAGGCACATCAGAAATTAAATAATCCGTTTCAAAAGAATCAAAATTTTTGATGTAAAACACCCGACCATCTGGATGCATCAATTCCATTTTAACAATTCGATTGCCATTATCCCCATCTTTAAGGGTAAAACTATTTGAAAAAGGGTTTGGAAAAAGCTGAATTTCGTTATCTGAAATCAGAATGGGTAATTTAGTGGTTTTCTCCAATTTAACGCAATAATCCTCCACTTCACCATCAAAAAACTCACAATACTGAGGGGGTATCCCTTGCGCACCGACGAACTTCATCGAAACCCGCATCCGAGTAATGCCCTCATTAAAAATATCTGGAATAAAAAATGAATCACTTTTTATGGTCGTATTGAATTTGGCGACTTCCCACACCATTTCTTTAGCATCTTCGAAGTCACCGTCGCCATTAAAATCAATCCAAACGCGTAAACTTTCATTAAAAGCAGTGCCTGAAAACGCAGGTTTTAAGGAAAATTGGTACTTTTTACCTGATTTTAAAACGGCTGCCAAGGTATCAAATTTGATATAACCCCCGTTTTTACCACTTTTAAATTTAAAATCAGCAATTGAAAAACTATCAATCCACTCGGAAGTGGCTGAGCCACCCGTTTTACAATACACTTGGTCAAAACAAGGGCCACAACCCATCGTTTTAACATTTACATCGGATGGTGAACTTAGTTGAACAGTACATTCAGATTTAATAGCAACTTTATAGGTATTACACAGTTTTAAATTATTGACAATAAAATTAGTATCTGTGGTCGTTTTTTCAAAAACACAGCTGTTCAAATTACTTACATTGTTGACACAAATGGAATATTGAGAAGCCGCCTGAATTTTTGAAAATTTAATGGAAAACTGATTTTGAGTGATATTTGAAATTTGTATTTCCTCAGGTGGCACACAACATCCCTCCGTTTTAAAAGGAAAAATGAATGGTGTAGAATTAGTAGAATTACATTTCGAAACCAGCTCTAATTCATAATCAGAACACGTTAAAAGGTCATTTATACTGAGGGGACCCGTCGTAGTGCTCAATGAAGTCCAATTGGATGCACCTTTCAATCTATA
>JANPHO010000227.1:0-5843 GCA_031424515.1 Saprospiraceae bacterium | reverse complement strand
CGTTTGTAAAATATTTGAAACCTTAGGTGTACCTATATATTACGCCGATGATAGAGCAAAGGCTTTGATGATAGAAGATAAGGAGTTGGTAGAAAATGTCAAAAAGCTATTTGGTGAAAATGCTTATTTTGAAGATGGGAGTTTAAACAGGAAATATATATCTGATTTGGCTTTTCAAAATCCAGAACTGTTGCAAAAATTAAATGGTTTGGTACACCCTGCCGTTTTAAAAGATGGCAATAAGTGGCATACTGAGCAAGTGAATGTGCCTTATACTTTGAAAGAAGCTGCTTTGATGTACGAAAGCGATAGTTATAAATATTTGGATAAAATAATCACGGTATTAGCGCCTAAAGAATTACGTTTGGAACGGGCTATACTGAGGGGGGGAGGTGCTTTGAAAAAAGAAGATATTGAAGCTCGAATGGATAAGCAGATGCAGGAAGAAGAAAAGTTAAAACGAGCCGATTTTGTGATTTTTAATGATGGAAATCAAGCTTTGATTCCTCAAGTTTTAAAAATCCATAAAGCTTTGTTGAATGTTTAGTTTCAGATTTTAAATTCCGGATTTCAGATTCCAGATTTCAAATTTTAGGTAAAAATCTACATATACTGAGGAGAGTATAGAATCTGAAATCTGGAATCTGGAATTTGAAATTACTTCTTAACGAAAGCTAATGAAGCCGAGTTCATACAATATCTTAATCCAGTAGGGTTGGGGCCATCATCAAATACGTGACCCAAGTGACCATCGCAACGAGCACATACGACTTCAGTTCTTTTCATGCCATAAGCCATATCTACATGCTCAATTACTGCTGATTTTTTGATGGGTTGGTAAAAAGAAGGCCAGCCTGTGCCTGATTCAAATTTTGTTTTACTATCGAATAAGGGTAAATTGCAACCTGCGCAGAAGTAAGTACCTTCATCGTGGTTATTCCAATATTTACCAGTAAAAGCCCTTTCAGTCCCTGCTTTGCGAAGGACATCGAAAGCTTCACCACCCAATTGCTTTTTCCATTCAGCATCGGTTTTGACAACTTTCTTAATGGTGTCGTTGTCAATGACTACAATTGGATCATTTTGAGGGCTCTCATTGCTCGAATACTGAGGGGTAGTGGCGTTACAGGCTAAAACGACTGAGAGAACTATAAAAATAAGTGATTTCATTTTAAATAAATTTGATGGATAAATAATTTTAATTTCTCAAATATACGTACCCAAATGTAACGGAATAATCACATTCTAAAAATAACTAAATTTATTTCATTCTTTCAGTCCATTTGTTATCCTCCTGTTGAGCAATTTGGACGATTTTACGCATGAATCTCATAATGGAAAGAAAAAGTAAGTAACCGAAGGTTAAAACCATAAAAATCCATTTAAAAGTACCCGCCTCTGTCATTGTCATTGATGAAAATAGGTATGCAAAACAGCCACTTAATACCATTAATACCGTATAGCTTGCAGTTGAGCGCGTCCAATATTGATTCATATCTTTTACTGAAAGGCTTATAACACTATTAAAAAGAGCAAAAAATAGAATTGCGGCTCCTGCAATGACCCAAAAAATGCTGTTATTGACAATGACTGAACCTGACCATTTCAAGATTTTTGTCACCAACATAAATATTAATACTCCTGAGAGTACAATACTTGCTTGGATAATAGGGTTTGACATACGATCCATAAAAGATGAGTTAGAATTTTGCTCCATTTTGATATTTATATTTAAAATCTATTTAATTGCAAAAAAATAAAGGTAAGATAAAATTCACTACTTGTTATCTACCTATAAAATGGTATTTTTAATGAGTGCAATTATTCATGTATAACATTGATAATGTATTGCCGTTTTGTTGTTACAAAACAAAATATTTAATGTTACTTAGTTTGTAGAATAGCGGCATTATTTTATTGCAAAACAAATAAACAAAAATATTGGTCTTATTGTTCTGGATTTTCTAAGCTATAATTTTAGGTTTTTTTTAAGTGAAATCGAAATATGAGTAGATATAACAACTTTTTACCGTAAAATGTAAACCTTTTACTGTATAAATAACATATATTTTAATCTATATAATAAAAATAAATATTAATTATCGTCTATTGATTTTCATAGTAAAAATGTGTTTCTTTGCATAAATAAAGATTGTTAGTACAATGATTACGCTTATTAAATTTTAATCGCATTCACATTACGTTTGAAACAAACAAGATATCTTATGAACAAACCCTTCACTTTAAATTGGTTAATGACCTTTAATTAGTGCTTCCGATTCTTCAAGTATCTCTTGTATGCTTCTTGTATGCTGTTTCTGCATATTGCCCCAATTATATTTTAAAAAATTTAAATTTATCATATAAATTTTTATTTAAAAGACTATTTCAATTTTTGGAATATCATTTTTAATAATTAACGCTGTTGGTTTTTCATTTAATTTTAAGTTGTAAAAGACTTAATTTCAATGAAAAAACAATTGACAAGCTATTTTTTAAACAAAAAAACAAACAAGAGATGAAAAATCTTTTACTCTTAATCACTTTCTTAACTGGTATCTTAGTACCCCTCAGTACTAAAGCACAAACATGTCCAGGAGCGACTCGTACAGTGTCAAACTGTAAAGCGAGTACTCCTAATGACGCAATTGGCGTGGCAATGAAGGATTTTTTCCAATCGGGTGGAGGCGCTTCTGCTACTTGGCGATTTGAATCTGGTGCTACTTTCGTTGAAAACACAGATGGTACTGCACGCCTTAGAGGTGTTTTAGCTTACTATGACAAGCCAACAACACACCGTTTTGATGTTGACATCACTTTTATTGGTCAAACGTTTACGCCCCCAATGGGTAGCCCTGTTTTAATGAATACAAACCCAAACACAGTGGGTTGGTATTATTATAATTGGGGAGCAGCCACTATGACGGGTTTGGGTGACTTAGCAGGTGCTAAATTGAATTTAAAAATGCGAGGAAAAGCATTTCAAGTAGGTATTGGTGGTGCTGACCAAGTGGTAGATGTAGCCAAATTCGGTGCTACAGGTTGGTTCTCATGGGAAATCGTTTCTCAACCTACGAATACAGCTATCAAAATAAATAGCTTTCCTGCAAATCCAGCTGTAGATCAAGCCGATATTTGTATTGGATTAAGTGGTACGCCTACTAACTGTGGTGCTGATCCTTGTGCAACTGATGCTGTAGCACCCGTTATCTCAGGATGTCCGGCAAATATTAGTTTGTCAACTGCGGGCACTTGTGCAAATGCAACTTGGACAGCTCCAACAGCTTCTGATAATTGTAGCACACCAACTTTGAGTCTTACTACAGCTCCAACAGCTGGTCTAAGAAATGGCGATTGTTTCCCTATTGGTGTTACTACTGTAACTATTACAGCTACTGATGCAAAAGGAAATAAGTCTACTTGTACTTTTACAGTCACTGTAACCAAAACAGTTGATCCTTGTGCAACTGATGTAACTGCACCTACTTTCGCAAATTGTCCAGCAAATATTAGTGTAACTACACAGTTCACAACTGATAATTGTGCTACTGTTACATGGACAGCACCGACAGCTTCTGACAATTGTAGTACTCCTACAGTCACCATCAATACTGCTCCAACTGCTGGTTTGGTTATGGGGGCTTGTTATCCAGTTGGAGTGACGACTGTAACATATACTGCCACTGATGCAAAAGGCAACAAGGCAACTTGTTCGTTCACAATTACAGTGATTAAGAAAGTTGACCCATGCGTAGGTGATGTAACACCTCCAACTTTATCTGCTTGTCCGGCTGATATTACAGTTAAAACCAGATTTGCAGATGATAATTGCGCAGTTGTTACTTGGGTAGCACCAACTGCTACTGATAATTGTGCAGTTACAGCATTAATTCTTACAACTTCTCCTACTGCTGGTTTAGCAATGGGTGGTTGCTTTCCAATTGGCGTAACTACTGCAACTTATACAGCATTTGATGCAGCTGGCAATAAGGCTACTTGTTCATTCAAGATAACTGTTACCTCTGATAATCCATGTGTAGGCGATGTAACGCCTCCGACTTTATCCGCTTGTCCTGCTAATATTAATTTGTCTACTACAGGTACTTGTGCAAATGCTACATGGATTGCACCAACTGCAACTGATAATTGCGGAACACCGACTGTAGGCTTCGTAACATCTCCAACAACTGGTTTGGCTAACGGTGCATGTTTCCCAGTAGGTGTTACAACTGTGACTTATACTGCTACGGATAGCAGAAACAATAAGACAACTTGTAGTTTCACTGTGACAGTTACAAAAACTGACCCTTGTGCTACTGATGTAACTCCTCCAGTATTTTCTAATTGCCCTGTAAATATTACTTTAAGTACTGGTGGTTTATGTACTGCTGCAACTTGGACAGCTCCAACTGCAACTGATAATTGTAGTTTACAATCTACTGTGTTTGCGACATCTCCGACAGTTGGTTTGAATAATGGAGGTTGTTTCCCTGTGGGTGTAACCACGGTTACATATACTGCTACGGATGCAAAAGGTAATAAAGCTACTTGTGTTTTCAATGTAACTGTAACTACAACGTGTGCTCAAATCACTGACCCAGGTACTATTGCTGGAGATGAAGAATTCTGCCCAGGTTCATTTGTTTCTCCAGTTTTTGAAACAAGACCTGCAAGCGGTGGTTCTGGTGCAATTGAATATATGTGGATGTATTCAACAAACACAAACGTATTTAATCCTGCAACATGGAGAGTTATTGATGGTGAAACGGGTAAAGATTTAAGAAACGTTCCAACTCTCACAAGCACAGCTTACATCATCCGTTGTGTACGTAGAGCAGGTTGTGATTTATTTGCTGAATCAAATACGATTACTAAAAAAGTTAAATCTTCTGCTGCAATTACAAAAGGTCCTTTCTCGGCGTGTGTAGGCACTGAGGTAACTTTTGAAGCGGGTGACTTAGGTGTAAGTTCAGCTACTTATGCATGGTATTTCCAAGGAGCAGAAATCAGCACATCTTCATCAAGAATTGTTAAAGTCAAATTTACTTCTACTGGAACTAAAAAAGTGACTTTAGAGGTTTATAACTTAGGTTGTGTGCGTTCAGTTTCTCGCGATATAACCGTTACTTCTTGCTTGGTGGGTGGTTCTGGTTTGATGCAAAGCTTTAACTTATCGGTGGCAAGTACACACAATGTAAAATTGAATTGGATTACTGCTGATGAGCAATCGCCAAGTAAATATGTAGTAGAACGTTCTTCTGATGGAAAAACTTTTGCTACTATTGCTGAGGTGAAATCTCAAAATTCTGCAAAGAATTTGTATGATTTTAATGATAATGATCCTAAAATGGGCCGTTCTTATTACCGCATTAAGCATATCGAATCAGATGGTACTATTTCATTCTCTGAGATGAAAAAATCAATTATCTACATCAATGGAGGCGATAATATTATGACTTATCCTAATCCAGTTAATAATCAACTCTTTGTTGAGGTGTTAGATACTGAAAATACTGAGGGGGTCATTGAAATATACAGTTCAATGGGTTCTTTGATGAAATCTCAGAAATTTACGAAAGAACAAGTTCGTTATGAGCTTGATATGAGTGAATTACCAATTGGCAGTTATATCCTGAAAATTCGCCAAAATAACGGTGATAGTAAATCAGCTAAGATCAATAAATTCTAATAAGAGTGATTATTCTGTAAATAAAAAAAGCGGTTACAAAATTAATTTTCTGTAACCGTTTTTTTTTTTTGAATCTGAAAATGATATAAAAAAACACCCTACTGGTACAAACCAAGTAGGGTGTTTTGTTTTAATAAATTTTTTTGGAATTTAT
>JANPHO010000226.1:0-12663 GCA_031424515.1 Saprospiraceae bacterium | reverse complement strand
CATATATCAGCATAGGGCAAAGCCCTATGAAAAATGAAATTTGAAATCAGTGACACACAGGGACAGGCGATAAATAGTCCAATACTGAGGGGTCAATAGCGTAGGCACGCCAGATTAGGAAAACCCCCAGAGCAAATTGATAAAAAGGCACTAATTGATAAAATTGGCGAATGGCTTGCTTTTTAAAAAAACTGCTCGCCACCAAAGTGCCAATCAAGAGCGGCATAGTTCCCAGACCAAATAACGCCATGTATAATGCCCCTTTGGTGAGGCTAAATGTGAGCATAGACGCTGCAATAGCCCAATAAACCATTCCACAAGGCAATAAGCCGTTGAGCATACCCAATATAAAATGGGCATTTCTCTTTTTTAAAAAATAAGAAAAACCTCTTCTAACCCGCTCATTGGCTTTTTTAAAAATGCCGATGGAGGCTAAGCGATTTTCATAATTATAGGAAAAAATGGCTAAAACCATCAATAAAACGCCAAAAAGGACTGACAAAGACTGCTGTAAGCCCGCCAACGCCAGTCCTCGTCCTAAAAATCCGAACAACAACCCCAAAATGGAGTAAATTGTTACCCGCCCCAAATGATAGGTGAGTGTCTCCACCAACATCTTGCGACGAGTCTCTTGGCTATAGGGCAGCATCATTACGATAGGTCCGCACATGCCTACACAATGTACACTACTAAAAAGACCTAATATGAAAGCTGTCCAAAGCATATTTTATGTTGTTTTATCCCTGCCATCCCGAGTTTTCGGGATGGCACGGGTATTTACACTTTCCCAATCAATATATTTTGCTCTTTATAAAACGTTTTACCATTGGCTTGCCAATCCACTTGTACTTTCCACAAGCCATCTTGAAGGATAGACGTGGGAATAATCATTTCATTTTTTTCATTCACTTGAATATCCAAAGTTTTATCAATCCCTGTTTTTGAGGGGCGGAAAAACGTGATTTTCCCAGTTGGTTGAGGTGTTTCAGCGGGAAATTTTATCGATAAATCAACCCTCGCCGAGTTCTCGGGATTAGAAACCTTAGTAATCAAGTCAATTTTTAAATCGGTGGATAGATTTTTTTCATTTTGTAGTTTATTAAAATGGCTTTGATAGTTGATATCATCGTCATAATATTCTTTTTTTACCAAATTGACATCATGTTGCGTTGATTTAATAACCAAACCCACCATCGCCAAAGCGAAAATGATATAAGTGGCAGCAATGCCCGTACCCCAGTTGAATTTCATTGTTCGGAATTTTTAGTACAGGAAATCAATGTTTATCTTCTTTTTCTTTGTGTTCACTTTTTTCTTTCTTTCCTTCATTGTGTTCGTCGTCATCGTTGTCCATTGGTCCCACAAAAGAAGTTTTTACCCTATCTTTTAATTGACCATTGGAGTAAACATCTATGTAAAGAACGGTTTTCATACCATTCAATTTGGATTTATCCATGATGATAAAAAACGCCCCTTCGTCCATTTTACCCGTCAATACTGAGGGGGGGGCTGAACCCACAAATTTTATAGTCGCTGCATCATCTTTTATTTTCAATTCCAGCGGCATTTCTTTCTGCGTTTTATTGATAATTTGGTAGGTATAAAGATTACTAATATGTTGATTATCAACCTCTTGGTACATCTGTCCAGGACTGCGGAGTATGGTTGCCTCCACATCTGTACGAGATGAAATCAAAGCAATATCCACCATTAAAAGAATGGATAAAACAACTGAATAGGCTTTAACGCGCGTGGAAAAAAGATTACGTTCACCTTTTTTAATGCCATTGAGCGAATCATAGCGAATGAGTCCACGCGGTTTACCGACTTTAACCATTACCTCATCGCAAGCGTCAATACAGGCAGTGCAATTGGTACATTCAAGCTGCGTACCATTGCGAATATCAATACCCGTGGGGCATACTTGGATACATAATTTACAATCTACGCAGTCGCCTTGTTTAGATACAGCCGCTTGTATTTGTTCCAATGGATTGGCTTTTTTGAGCTTGCCTCGTGGTTCGCCGCGCACATTATCATAAGCAACGACAATGGTATCAGGAACCAATAAAACACTTTGCAGACGACCATAAGGGCAAATAGTGGTACAGACTTGCTCCCTTAAACGAGCAAAAACGCCATAAAAAATGAGAGAAAACAGCACCATGACCCCAAAACCTACTATATGCTGCGAAAAAGGTTCCTTAATTATTTTCAATACACTATCCATTCCGATGATGTAGGCCAAAAAATAATTGGAAACAATCACTGCAATGATAAAAAATATAGTGTGTTTGAGCAGTTTTTTTCTCAATTTGGACGGTGACCAATCGGCTTTGTCCAGCCTCCGTTGTTCATTGGCGTCGCCTTCAATCCAATATTCAATTTTACGGAAAAACATTTCCATAAATACCGTTTGAGGGCAGACCCACCCGCAAAATAAACGCCCATAAATCACTGTAAAAAGAACTATAAAAACGAGAAAAGTCAACATAGCTAATACAAACAGGTAAAAATCCTGTGGCATAAACAGTAAGCCGAAAATGATGAATTTCCTTTCGAGGATATTAAACAACAAAATCGGCTCACCATTCACTTTAATAAAGGGTATAATGAGAAAAAACAATAAAAAAAAGACACTGACTATCGTGCGGGCATTGTAAAAGCGCCCTTTTGGCTTTTTTGGATACAGCCAAATCCGTTTCCCTTCACTGTCAATGGTGGAAACATGGTCGCGAAAAGATTCAGTATCTTGATATATTTCTTCGTACATGATTTTTGAAATTTATTTCCCTCTACATTCCCACAGGGCTTAACCCTATGCTGATAGATTGCACCCCTTCGGGGTTTTAGCTAAATACCTGCTTTTACCGTTGTTTTAGTAGTATCTGTACCGCCATTTTCTGGGGTATAAATCACGCCCTGTGGTGCTTTCGGATTCGGTGGATTAGTGCCTCTTAATGTTAAAATATAACTGGCTACATTTTGCATATCCACGGCACGTAATTGCTCTTTCCACGAAATCATACCTTTATCGGGTACGCCGTTTTTAACTACTGTAAACACACTTTTAATGTCTCCACCATGCAACCAATAATCATCGGTCATGTTAGGACCCACGCCACCTTCGCCTTTTTGACCATGACAGGCAGCACATTTGGTGGTAAAAATCTCATGACCAATATCCAAACGAGCCTTTTCGGTAACAGCGACAACACTGTTTTCATTCACGGCATTGGCTTGACGTTCAGCTTCTTGGGCTTTTACGATATCGCCTTTGCGTACCTCTTCCTTGTATTGCGAAATTTGGTCTTTCCCCGTTGTGAAAAAATGGTAATAGCCAATGTATCCAAAAGCAAAGATGATGGTTGCATAAAACATACTCACCCACCAAGGCGGTAATTGGTTATCCAATTCATAGATGCCATCGTGTGGATGGTCAATCATGATGTCTTTTTCTTTTTCAATAGCCACAGCACCCGTACCAAATAGTTGGAATTTGATTTTGTCGAACCAGCTTTCTTTAGCCGCTTGCTCTTTGATAACATTGACGACGTCTCTACCCTGCTCTTTCGCAATAGCCACGAGTATTATCTCTTGATACATTTTCATAATTCGCACGGAAATGAACGCCGTAGCAGCTACCATGACACCAATAACACTCAACAAAACCCATTGCATGAGATGATTGAACTCCTGTGACTTTTCAGCAGCCGTTGGTAACGCTGCCGCAGCCTTGTCTTGTGCAAAAGCCATTTGTGAATATGCGAATGCCAAAAAGGTCAATGCACTATATTTAATTTGATTTTTCATAACTCTTTAAAATTTTTCAATTTTAATAAAATAGGTTCTTTTAATTGAAAATTTTAAATTGATAATGGAGAATGCCTTTTGATATTCCATTATCAATTTAAAATTTTTAATTAAAACTACTTCGCACCATCCTCTAAGGGAATGTTAGCTAATTCCGCAATTTCTGTTTTACTTCGAGTCATCCATACCAAGATGACCATGATGAAAATGGTGAAAAATATAACCAGTGGCGTAACACCCATCCAGTCAACATTTCCCATTGTTTTTATGATATATTTATACATGTCTTTTTAATTAAAATTTAATAATTGAAAATTACCGCTTATACTGAGGGGGTATTTAATAATTGATGTTGGAGAATTGAAAATTGAATGAAATACAATTTTCAACTTTCAATTCTCCATTTTCAATTATTGATTGGTTGCAGCAGGCAATTCCTTCGCTTTAATATCCGTACCCAAACGTTGTAGGTAAGCGATAACAGCTACGATTTCGCGTTTATCCAAATCCTTATCTTTTACCCCTGCATCTTGCAATTCTTTGGCTACCGTCAAAGCTTGTTCACGCAGATTGGCATTGGCATATTTATCAAAACCTTTAGCATAAGGCGTATTCAACATTTGAAGCACTCTGATTTTAGCTGGTGTACTCGCTGTATCCAATTTATTGGTCAATAACCACGGATAAGCGGGCATAATCGAGCCTGGCGACATGGTGGTCGGGTCCATCATGTGGTTGTAATGCCATGAGTTTGGATATTTTTTCCCTTCACGGTGCAAATCGGGCCCCGTCCGTTTTGAACCCCAAAGGAATGGACGATCATAAATATACTCACCTGATTTGGAGTATTCGCCGTAGCGTTCCGTTTCGTCACGGAATGGGCGTATCATTTGAGAATGGCAACCTACGCAGCCTTCACGGATATAAATATCACGACCTTGCAATTCAAGTGGTGTATAAGGTTTGACTGATGAAATTTTAGGCACATTGTCGTTCATGGTCATCATCGGGATAATTTCAATCATACCGCCTATTAAAACGGCTACCAAACTGCCGAATGTCATCCAACCTGCACGACCTTCAATCCAACGGTGCCAATAGCCAGCATCTGCTTTTCTTTCGTAAGGTGCTGCCTCCGCTGCTTCATCCGCTTGAAATGCACCTGATTTGGCGGTTTTAACAAGGTTGTAAATCATTATGATAACACCTGTCAAGAATAAAGTACCACCAAATGCCCGCATAGCGTACATCGGAATCAATTGCAACACCGTTTCAAGGAAGTTACCATATTTCAAAGTACCTTCTGGTGTGAATTCTTTCCACATCATGGCTTGTGTCCAACCCGCCCAATAAATCGGAATAGCATAGAACATAATACCCAAAGTACCAATCCAGAAATGCGTATTCGCTAATTTTTGGGAGAATAATTGGGTTTTATACATTTTAGGAATAATCCAATAAAGGATTCCAAATGTCAACATACCGTTCCAACCCAATGCGCCTACGTGTACGTGGGCAATAGTCCAGTCCGTGTAGTGGCTGATGGCATTGACTGATTTGATTGAAAGCATGGGTCCTTCAAAAGTTGCCATACCATAAGCCGTGATAGCGACCACCATAAATTTTAAAACAGCGTCTTCGCGCACTCTATCCCAAGCACCCCTCAGTGTAAGCAAGCCATTAAGCATACCACCCCAACTTGGTGCAATCAACATAATGGAGAATACCATACCGAGCGACTGCGCCCAATCAGGCAACGATGTGTATAATAAATGGTGCGGTCCCGCCCAGATATAGAGGAATATTAAAGCCCAAAAGTGGATAATCGATAATTTATAGGAGTAAACCGGACGATTCGCTGCTTTCGGTAAAAAGTAGTACATCAAGCCCAAATATGGCGTAGTCAAGAAGAATGCCACCGCATTATGTCCATACCACCACTGCACCAATGCCCCTTGCACACCCGCAAAAACCGGGTAGCTTTTAGTCATTGAAACCGGGATTTCTAAGTTATTGATAACGTGTAGCATTGTTACAGTTACCCAAGTAGCAATGTAAAACCAAATAGCAACGTACAAATGGCTCTCACGTCTTTTTATAATTGTACCAAACATATTGATACCAAAAGCTATCCAAACTAAGGCTATTAAAAGGTCAATAGGCCACTCCAATTCCGCATATTCTTGCGAAGAAGTGATGCCACTTGGCAATGATAAAGCCGCCAATAAAATGATTAATTGCCAACCCCAAACGTGAAACCAACCCAATTTAGAGCTGTACATTCGGGTTTTTAAAAGCCGTTGGAGGGAGTAATAAACACCCATAAAAATACCGTTACCAACAAAGGCGAAGATAACCGCATTGGTGTGTAAAGGCCGCAAACGACCATACGTCAAATATTCGTCTATAAATGTACCCGTAACAAGGAGACTCGGAAATACAAGCTGCAACGCTATCAGGATACCAACTAACATACCCACCGCACCCCAAATAGCGGCTGCCCAAGCAAAGGCTCGGACGTGGCGGTTGTCATAACTAAATTGTTCAATCTTACTCATAATTGTAAAAGGTTTTATCTCTAATTTAAAAACTGTGTGGTCATATAAAGAGGATTTATTCGCTAACTCTTCTTTTTTTCATCGTCAAAAAGCATCCGTACTGAGGGGGTATAATCGTCGTCGAATTGACCCGATTTTGTTGCCCAGATAAAGGCTATCAGAAAGCCAATTGCTACAATTAGGCTCAATAATATTAGGAGAAACATGATATTCATGATGAAAGAATTTTAGGTTGAAATTCGGATTTATTGTCTCTGTGACTGAAATATGACGCAATTTCCGACGATATGGCGGGCTATCGGATGACTTACATCATGTGTTTAAATGATTGAAATCATATCGGTGCTTTAGTAATATTAAGCTATCTTTGAAGTCGCACTGCCGTGTAAATCGCACCTACGCTGTGGCCTTTAGAATAATGAAATGCTTTTTTCACTATTTCACCCCCTCAGTATTCCGATGCTCGGAACTGCTTTTTTTATTAAAAATCACCATTAACGACATTATATGCTCCCTAACCCATATCCTTTCAAAGGACTCACCCCTTCTCAAGTTACCGAATCTCGCAAAAAATACGGTGCTAATACAGTACAAAAAACAGCTAATAACGCTTGGTTAGAATCCCTAAAGGAAACCGTTACCGAGCCGATGTTTATATTATTAGTGGCTTGTACTGTCATCTATTTCTCTACTGGAGCGTATTCGGAAGGCTTTTTTATGCTGGGCGCAATCATTTTGGTGTCAGGTATTTCATTTTATCAAGATTCAAGGAGTAAAAAAGCACTGGAATCATTAAAGGCTTATTCTGAACCGTCTGCAAATGTCATTCGAAACAATCAAGTCATTGAAATTTTATCGGAAGAGATTGTCATGGGTGATTTTGTGGTGGTTTCAGAAGGCGATTTAATACCTTCTGATGGCGTAGTGGTACAAATCAATGACTTTTCCGTTAATGAATCTATTTTGACGGGCGAAGCCTTTGCGGTGGATAAAACCGTGGATTCCCCTGAAAACAATCAAGTTTTTCAGGGCACATCCGTCGCATCGGGTCAATGCGTTTTTGAAACGAAAGCGATTGGAAAAGATACCAATTTAGGTAAAATAGGGGCTTCAATTGATGCCATTAAAACTGAAAAAACGCCTTTACAAACCCAAATTGATAGTTTTGTTAAAAAAATGGCGGCGGTGGGAGCGGTCATTTTTCTCATCATTTGGGGCATCAATTACTATCAATCACGGGATATTTTAAATAGTTTATTAAAAGGTTTAACCATCGCAATGTCCGTTTTACCCGAAGAAATCCCCGTGGCATTTGCCTCTTTTATGGCTTTGGGCGCGTGGCGTTTGATGAAAAAAGGGATAATTGTAAAACAAACTCAAACCGTAGAGGCTTTAGGCTCAGCTACTGTCATTTGTACCGATAAAACGGGAACAATTACTGAAAATAAGATGGAATTGCATCAGGTTTATGTCTTTAAAACGGATGCAACCTGCGATTCAGAACATTGGACAGATGAACCCACTCAAGAATTGATTGAAACCGCCACATTTGCCAGTGAAATCACCCCTTTTGATGCCATGGAAAAAGCTCTTCATCAGGCTTATGAAAAAATTACCCCCGAAGATAAACGCCCTCATTTTAAGATGATTCATGAATATCCACTATCGGGAACACCGCCGATAATGACGCATATTTTTGAAAATACTGCCCCGAGTTCTCGGGATGACGATAAAATCGTCAAGGGTCAACGCATTATTGCCTGCAAAGGCGCCATTGAATCTATTTTAAAATATTCCACCCTCAATGAAGCCGACAAGGTTAAAATTCAAGATAAAGTAACTCTTTTTGCCAATCAAGGTTTACGGGTTTTGGGCGTGGCTAAAGTGGAAAATACGAATATTGACTTTCCAAAAACGCAGCAGGAATTTTCATTTGAGTTTTTAGGTTTAGTTGGTTTTTATGACCCACCTAAACACAATATTGAAAAGGTGTTTAAAAAGTTTTATGATGCGGGAATCCAAGTGAAAATCATCACTGGCGATAGCCCTTTGACCACATTGGCTATCGCAGAACAAGCCCATTTCAGAAACACCACCCCCTCAGTAACAGGCGAAGATTTACTCAAAATGAATGATGATGAAATGGCTAAAACCGTGGCTGAAACCAGCATTTTCACCCGCATGTTTCCAGATGCGAAACTTAAAGTCATCAATATTTTAAAAAGTCAAAATCAAATTGTAGGCATGACAGGCGATGGTGTTAATGATGGACCCGCTTTAAAAGCAGCTCACATCGGCATTGCAATGGGCAAGCGGGGTACCGAAATTGCCAAACAAGCCTCTTCCCTGATATTGATGAATGATGATTTTGGTAAAATGGTGGATGCCGTGGCAATGGGTCGAAAAATATACAATAACCTTAAAAAAGCCATTCAATACATCATTTCTATCCATATTCCGATAATTTTGACGGTGGCTTTGCCGCTTGTTTTAGGTTGGATATATCCTGCTATTTTCACGCCCGTTCATGTTATTTTCCTTGAACTCATCATGGGTCCCACTTGCTCCATCGTTTATGAAAACGAACCTTTGGAAAAGAACAGCATGAAGCAACCGCCCCGCCCCATGAGTGATACTTTTTTAAACTTAAAAGAACTAACCATCAGCATCATTCAAGGCTTGGCAATTACGGTAGGAACACTTTTCACCTATCAGTATGCCGTGCGCGAAGGCTACGATGAAAACCTCACCCGCACGATGGTTTTCACTACTTTAGTCATCGCAAATGTCTTTTTAACCTTAGTGAATCGTTCATTTTACTACTCCGTTTTAAAAAGTTTTAAAAATAAAAACCGCTTATTGGTAGGTACCGTTGCTGTATCAATTGCTTTACTTTTAGCTTTGGTTTATATACCCTTATTAGCTTCTTTTTTCAAATTATCCCCGCTCAGTTATGAGCAAATGGGCATTTCCGCTTTGGTGGGTTTTGTGGTAGTTATTTGGTTTGAGGTATATAAATGGGTAAAAAGGAGGAAATAATACCTCCCCCTCAGTATTCAACCTTTCAAACCCGCAATCAAGTTAATCGTCAGAGCCACCACAAAAGTATTGAGCCCGAATGCCAATAAACTGTGCAATAAAACCAATCTTCTCAAGCGGCGTGAAGTAATTTCTACGTCCGAAACTTGAAAAGTCATGCCGATTATGAAAGAAAAATAGGCAAAATCCAGATAATCAGGCTTTTTTTCATTCGGAAAATCCAAGCCTCCCGCGTGGGTATTGGGATTATCATTATCGTCGGTATAAAATAAATGAGCGTAGTGAAAGGTAAAAGAAATATGCACCATCATCCACGACAGCAGAATTCCTGCAAGAGCCACCGGCAAATAAATCAGAGTAGCCGTTTCCGTAGCTTCTTTTGACATAATAAGCAACAGCACCGTCACCATACTCGCAAACGAAGACAATACTATGAGTAAATAGACAAATAAACGGCTGCCATCGTCCTCTTTAGCGTGCTGCCTTATCTGCCCACAGGTGCGAGTGAAAAAAATCAACCAACTAATCAAACAATATGAGAGGGCGAACATATCCCAAACAAACATAGTTTCAACCAACGAGTTTAGTCCTATGTTTTGCACGAGCAAATAAGCGAGAAAGGCGATAACAACGCTAATAATTACCCGATGTATGGGATGTATATGTCTTAAAATACTACCTAAAGTCTTTTTTTCTGTCATTTCAAATGTATTTTACCTATTCAGTTCAAAATTACCATAAAATTTCAAACCATGATATTTTATTAAAAAATGGAAAATCAATATGTCGAATGAATGTCAGCAAACTTTGACAAATGTTTTACCTTTTTTATCCGTATTTTGTACCTTAAAATATGACTAACATGAAATTCGCTCGCATTATTTTTTATTCACTAATATTCCTTTTTTCAAGCAATATTCATGCACAACAACCCAAAATCTTCGATTTAGAAGCAATCCGAGCTGCTGAGGTGAAACATTATCAAGGGCTTGAAGGCTTTGAACCCACCGGTGCAGGCGCGGATATTGACATCACTTATCACCGTTTTGAAGGGGAAATTGACCCTGCTGTGCGCTACATAAAAGGCAATGTTACCACATATTTTAAGTTATTAAAACCTCAAGGCAGTTTGTCTTTTGATTTGGATGATGTGATGAAAGTGGATAGTGTAAAGTTTCACGGCAATAAGTTGACTTATTCGCAAGCCAATAAAGTTTTATCTATCAATCCCCCTAATATTGCTATAAGTGCCTTCGATTCCGTCACCGTTTTCTACCAAGGTGTGCCCCCCAGCACGGGTTTTGGCTCATTTGAGCAGCGTGCGCGAGGGACTACATTTGAGCTTTGGACACTTTCAGAGCCTTATGGTAGCCGCGATTGGTGGCCTGGTAAAATGGACTTACAAGATAAAATTGACTCAACGGACTTTATCGTCACCACACCCCCTCAGTATAGAGTGGCTTCTAATGGCCTTTTAGTAGAAGAATATTTAAAATATGCCCAAGCGAAAGTCTATCATTGGAAACACCGCTACCCTATTACCAATTACCTTGTGGCAGTAGCCGTGACCAATTATGAGCAATTTTCGGATAAAATTCCCTTATCTCGGGGTGATTCGTTGTATGTTCTGAATTATGCTTATCCAGAAGAAGTGAACACCTATCAAGCCGATGCCCGCCGTGTGTTGCCCATTATTCGACTTTTTGATTCCATAGTGGGCGATTATCCTTTTAAAAGGGAAAAGTACGGACAGGCTCGCTTCGGGTGGGGCGGTGGTCAAGAACACCAAACTTTTACTTTTTTAGTCAATTATTCGACTGATTTGATGGCTCACGAATTGGCACATCAATGGTTCGGGGACAAAGTAACCTGCGGTTCGTGGCAAGATATATGGCTCAATGAAGGTTTTGCTACGTTCATGACAGGCATTTACACCCAAAAACTTGAGCCTACACGCTTCACATCGTGGAAAACCAGCACCATCAATTCTGCAACCAGAACCACCAGTGGCTCTGTATTTGTGGATGATACCACCTCCGTTAACCGCATTTTTAGCAGCCAATTATCCTACAATAAAGGCGCTTATCTCTTGCGGATGTTGCAATGGAAATTGGGCGATAGTGCCTTTTTTAAAGCCATCAATAATTATCTCAATGACCCCTCAGTATCTTACGGTTATGCCCGCACGAACGACCTAAAACGCCACCTCGAAGCAGTTAGCAAACAGGATTTAACGGAGTTTTTTAAAGATTGGTTTTATGGGCAGGGCTATCCAACTTATAAAATTGAATATGTAGCAGCACATATACTCAATCCTGTTTCAATTAAGGTCACACAAACTCAATCGCACCCTTCAGTATCTTTCTTTGAAATGCCTATTCCTGTCCGATTTAAAAGTGTAAATAATGGCAAAGATACCACGGTGGTACTCAATAATACATATGACCCAAATAACAACACCCAATCGTTCACCATTGACCTTAGAAACATTGTACCTATTAAGTCTATTGAGTTTGACCCTGATTTGTGGATTCTTTCAAAAAATAATACAGTTACTATTACGCCTACACAAGACATTGATAATCAAAGCATTATAAAGGTATATCCCAATCCTGTTAAAGATGAATTGAGTGTTTCATTTAAAAACGATAACAGCGAATCGGTCAATATTGAAATTATTAATACCGTGGGTCAATCCGTTTTTAAAGAAAAAAGAGACACTAATGCGGGTGAAAACACCTTAGTTTTACCACTTTTACATATTGAAAGTGGGCTTTATTTTTTAAAAATCTCTTCGGATAAAGGATTAGCAGTAAAGAAATTTATGAAGTTCTAGAAAATGCTAAAATGCTGCGCTCGATATCGGGCGCAGCACATTTAATGGACACAATTTCAATATTTAACTTAAAATCTTTTCTTTTTTCGCTTTCCAATTGCCTGATAGTACGCCGAAAAGTACAATTGTAGCAGAACTCAACGGCATCAATATAGCTGCGGTAACAGGCTGTAATTGTCCCGAAACAGCATAACTTAAGCCGACAATATTATAACACAAAGCAATAAAATATGCCCGATTGACTATCTCAGAGCCGGCTTTTGAAAGGCTCAAAAAGGCTGGTAATTTCGAAAATTTATCGGCTTGTAAAATGGCATCGCAAGCGGGTGAAAAGTTGTTGGTATTTTCAGAAATAACCACCCCGATATTGGCTTGTTGGAGCGCACCAGCATCGTTTAAGCCATCGCCAATCATCAG
>JANPHO010000225.1:0-1929 GCA_031424515.1 Saprospiraceae bacterium | reverse complement strand
TTCAAGGAAAAAAGAAAAAAGTAAATTGAATTTGAAAAAAAAACTTTACTCTTTAATGAGAACTGCCTATTTTTATAAATCGTAATTTTGAAAAAAAATCTTCAAATCTTAGGTTAAATGACATTAAAAAAATATAAATTTGTATTACCGCTTTAAAAATATTTAAATCATCAAAACGTCATAGAAAAAAGCCGAGTTTTTATCATTTCATCCAAAAAACTCAAAGTAAAGAATCCAATGTGCATTTATTGTACGTATTTTTAACATTTAAAACCCAATTGTATCACCCTTTCATGAATTTTACGTCTAACTAATAAGCCAACAGTAATAATAAAGTTACATAAATGCTCTCTATGGCTATGACAAAATGTCCGAATCCATTAGGTAAATTTCATATGGCATCATTTTTTCAGATAGAGAACAAATAGCGCAATTGAGAGTATCATTTTTTTTACTTTGGTATAAATAATTAATACTTTTACCTTTTAATAATAAGGCAAGTTTTAACGTTCTTATAAAATACATTTGACAACATAATTTTGATTGATTTGTTAAAGTATGATTAAGAAGTAAATTTGATTACACACTTACAAAATGAATAGTAAAAAATTTTCACCTCGAGTCAAACAAATTCTTGCCAATAGCCGCAATGAAGCTGTTAGACTTGGACACGATTACATCGGTTCTGAGCACCTTTTACTAGGGCTGATGATGGATCGAGAGGGCTTGCCAATCAGAGTATTGTCATCGCTGGACGTGGATGTAGAGGAATTGAGACAAAGAGTAGAAGAGAACATTCAGCGTTATAGCGGCCCCAGCTCCCACCTCAATGTTGGAAATATCAATTTGAATAGTCAAGCTGAAAAGGTTTTGAAATTCACGGTGCTTGAAGCGCGTGATTCTAAAAACGATGAGGCTCAACCAGAGCATTTGATGCTTTCACTTTTGAAACAAAAAGAAAATGTGGCTACGCGCATTCTCAATCAGTTTTATGTGGATTATGAAACATTCAAAACTGAATTGGAATACGTGCGTCAAGAACAAGATTACGGTACACCCGAAATCTTTAACCAAGCACCAAGTGGTGATGGCGATGAGCAATACGAAGACGAAGAAGCACGCAATTACCAACGCAAAGGCAATTCAAAAAGCCGCACACCTGTGTTGGATAACTTCGGACGCGACGTCACTAAGCTTGCTGAAGAAGGTCGCTTAGATCCAATTATCGGTAGAGAAGTCGAGATTGAGCGCGTTTCTCAAATCCTAAGCCGCCGTAAAAAGAATAACCCAATTCTTATTGGCGAGCCGGGCGTGGGTAAAACAGCTATCGTAGAAGGTTTGGCGCTCCGCATTATGCAGAAAAAAGTAAGCCGCACGCTTTTCAATAAACGTGTAGTGATGCTTGATTTGGCAGCATTGGTAGCAGGTACTAAATATCGTGGTCAGTTCGAAGAACGCATGAAAGCGATTATGAACGAGCTTGAAAAAAGCCGTGACGTGATTCTTTTCATTGACGAAATTCATACAATAGTGGGTGCAGGCGGTGCAACAGGCTCTTTGGATGCTTCAAACATATTCAAGCCAGCTTTAGCACGTGGTGAACTGCAATGTATCGGTGCTTCTACCCTGGATGAATACCGCCAGTACATTGAAAAAGATGAAGCTTTTAATCGCCGCTTTGACATTGTGCGAGTAGAGGAGCCATCCATCGTGGTAGCCGAGCGCATGCTGGAACGCGTGCTGCCCATTTACGCCACGCATCATAGCCTGACGATTGGCGAAGGCACCATTGGCGAGGCCGTGCGCCTAGCCAAGCGCTACCTGAAGGACCGGCAGCTGCCCGACTCGGCCATTGACTTGGTCGACCGCACCATGGCCGCCATTCGCATGCTGGATGAGCAGGCCGTGGCGGGCCTCGCGCAGTTGCAA
>JANPHO010000224.1:0-2635 GCA_031424515.1 Saprospiraceae bacterium | reverse complement strand
GAAAATAGTCTTGAAAAATTTGCTGCTGTTTGGCATTCTTTTCTGAACGAACTAAATGCTAGTGATAGAAAAATTGCGGTTCAGGCTTATTTTCAAGGCATCAAAGATAATCTTGAAATTATCAGAAATGGCGTTGACGAGCTTGTCCAAAATGGCACTGAAATAGATCGCCAAGCATTTTCTGATGAATTCGACAAAATAAAAGAGCTTTTAATATCAAGTAAAGCAAAGGCTCTAGCTTAGTTTTTAAGCTATAATCTATTTATGGAATTTTAGTAATTTTCAAAAAAATGGGAAACCGAACCGAAACCCTATTAAATTCATTCCAATAAACCTCTAAATCCAGTATCAAATTAGGTATTGGATTATATCCTTCCTGATTGATAAAATTTTGAACGCTCGACCACGTATTCAAATAGCCTTCTAATTCATACCAATACCAATTGAAAACCATTGAAAATTGTGCTGAAATAGCATTTTCAAATGGGAAAGGCAGTGTTTCATAGTGGATATCAATGTGCTTACGTTCAGTATCCCAATATTTTCCGACGATATTCCAATAGAAATTTTGTAATAATTTATCTATTTCCTCTTCATCAACGCTCAAAGTTCCGTATCCCCAAATCGCTAAAGTGGCATTGGGTTTTGCTATCCTTTTCACTTCTGCATAAAATTCATCAAAATCAAACCAATGAGCCGCTTGCGCTACCGTTATCAAATCAAAAGTATTATCATCAAAAGACGTTTTTTCAGCAGAGCTTATTGAGTACTCAATATTTTCAGCTTGCGTCGCATTATCAATTTGTTTTTGACTTATATCCGTTGCATATACTTTCTCAAAATGCTGTGCTAACACTTTTGCCGCTTGACCGTTTCCCGTTGCACAATCCCAAGCTGTTTCCCGATTTTCAGTATTTTTTAAAATAAAATTATACAGTTCAGTTGGGTATTCGGGTCGAAATTTAGCGTAAAGATAGGCTTGCTTTGAGAAGTTATCTTTCATTTGGGTAGGAACTTAACATGGTTCAAGTTTTAAACTTGAACCATGTTGTTATTTAATTTTTTACGCTTTTTCCTCTTGCTTTTTACTCATCAAATGCCAAATTTGACCTTGATTGCCTAATATTTTAGTGAAACCTTTTACATCATCGCCTGTCCACGCATTGTTCATTTCACCGTAAGTACCGAAGCCAGAGTTCATTAAATCAAATTCAGATTTGATACCTTGCAACTCGAAGCGGTAAGGCAATAAATTGACATATACTTCTCCCGTTACACGACCTTGCGTATCAGTCAAAAACGTTTCAATATTACGCATCACTGGGTCAAGGAATTGCGCTTCGTGGAGGAACATGCCGTACCAGTTAGCCAATTGCTCTTTCCAGTAAAGTTGCCATTTGGTCAAAGTGTGTTTTTCAAGCAAATGATGCGCTTTTACTGTAATTAAAGCCGAAGCCGCTTCAAATCCTACACGACCTTTGATGCCGATTATCGTATCGCCTACGTGAATATCACGACCAATCGCATAAGGCGTCGCCATGCTTTCTAATTTCAAAATGGCTTCGCTTGGGTGATTGAAAATTTCACCATTGATGCCCACCAATTCGCCTTTTTCAAAATTAAGCGTCACTACTGTCGAAGATCCCGAAGCATGCGGGGAGGGGTCAACCATTAATTGTGATGGATAAGCGGAATCAGGAAGGGCTTTATCGCTCGTTAAAGTCTCTTTTCCACCCACACTTGTACCCCAGATGCCTTTATTAATGGAATATTGAGCTTTTTCCCAGCTCAACTCAATTCCATGTTTTTTCAAATATTCAATCTCTTCTTGACGGCTCAAACGGAGGTCACGAATCGGCGTAATAATTTCAAGATTATCCCCTAATGTATTGAAAACCAAGTCAAAACGCACTTGGTCATTGCCTGCTCCCGTTGAACCATGCGCCACTGCATTAGCCCCAATTTTAGTCGCATAACGCATCACTGCCAAGGCTTGAAACATACGCTCAGCCGATACCGAAAGCGGATAAACATTACCCCTCAGTATATTGCCAAAAACGAGGTATTTGATACATTCGTCATAAAATTCTTGGATAGCATCCACGGCAGTGAAAGAGGTTGCGCCCATCATATAGGCTTTTTTCTCAATCACTTCCAACTCTTCCGCACCGAAACCGCCCGTGTTGACGATGACACAATGCACTTCATAACCTTTATCAATAGTGAGATATTTCACACAAAATGAGGTATCCAAACCTCCCGAATAAGCAAGTACGACTTTCTTTGACATATTTTTATGTTGATAGTTTATTGGTAATCAATAATTTATAAAATTACAAACTTCACTCTAATTCATATTTTAACTCTTTAAGAAACATACCCATTCCATATGAAAAGCATTTATCAAAATATTGTTTCTCATGGATTTCATACTGCCAACCTTCATCCAAAGTAAAATGAAATTGAAATTTTATCGTTTCATCAGTGTAAAAAATCACTTCGCCTGTTTTATTAAATTTAGAACCTTCTACATTATATGAAGCGAAGCAATTCGGGTTAGTTATCTTTTCAGTAAAAAAAATATCTGAAATATATTTTACTCTATCTGCCCCTACAATAGAAGTATCTTTTAATC
>JANPHO010000223.1:0-2295 GCA_031424515.1 Saprospiraceae bacterium | reverse complement strand
AAATTCAATGTCACGCCATATTTTTTAACTACACTTCCCCAATTATCTCCTTCGAACTCAATATTTTCTCAATTATGTTAAAGTTATCGACAAAAGAAATAAATAGAATATTTTTGCGTAAATATTTCGTCAATTTATTTCATTCTTTAATATTTAAACGTCTTCAAAATGAAACAGCTAACTTTACTCTGCACAATGGCACTTGTGTCATTCATGGCTTGCCAAAAGGAAAATACAAGCACTTCTATTGTTAACACAGAAAATTATTTTCCGCTTAAGGTAGGAAATTATTGGATCTACGCTAATTCTAATGTCAATCAAAATGGCATGGAGACACTTTCGCAAGAATTAGATAGTGTCTATTTAGAAAAAGATACTCTAATCAATGGTAAAACCTATTTTAAAATGGTTTCATCTTTACCGAATTCAAGCATTTTTAGTACTAAATTCATTAAAGATTCTTTGCATTATCTCGTTGATGACAAAGGAATTAAACTTTTTTCATCACAAAACTTCGCAGATACTTTACACGTTTCGGACAATACCGGCTTAGAGAATATTTTAAAAACACGCTTTTATAAAATGGAAAAGGAAGATAATGTAAAGTCTCCAATTGGTACTTATAATTGTTTGGATTATCGCATGAAAGGTGTTTTGGTGCAACCCATAGATGGTAAAAATGAGCTTTTTTGTCATACTTACTACGCAAAAGATATTGGTATTATTAAAAATATAGCCAGCTATATCTCGACAAGCGCATTTATAAAATCAGACCTTGTCCGTTACAAAGTCCAATAAGAGTTCAAAATACTGAGGGGGCTCCTCAAAAAAAATGCGTTGACTCAAGAAGTCAACGCATTTTTTTTTGGCTTTTATAATCGTACTTAAGCGGGATGCTTGAAAGACTTCTAAGTACAGAACAATAAGTTGAAATAGGTATTTAGACGAAATTCAATATCATGACACATTTTTAAAAGTTAAAATAAGCATATTTTACCATTATATACAGCATTTTAAAATAAGCATTATATCTTTGAAAATAAAACAATCATATAAATCATGCCGCCAATTGAGCTCATAATTCTCTTTTTTATTATTGCTGCCGTTTATGCGAGCGCGGGATTCGGTGGCGGCTCAAGCTATTTGGCTATCATGAGCCTCTATGGATTGCAGCAAAATGTGATGCGCCCAACGTCGCTCATTTGTAATATCGTGGTGGTAATTGGGGGAATTTACATTTTATGGAAAGGTAATTTTCTGAATTTAAAAAAGATTATACCCCTCAGTATTGCGAGCATTCCACTGGCTTTTATAGGTGGTAGAATCCCCCTAAAAGACTCCACTTTCTTCATTTTATTAGGTATTAGCTTAGTAATAGCCGCTTTATTGATGTTTTTTCAACGATATTTCACCACAACGGATAGCCAATCACTCAACGCAAAATATCAAGTACAAAAAGGAATCGCTTTAGGCGGAGGTATTGGTTTTTTATCAGGCATGGTAGGCATTGGTGGAGGCATCTTTTTAAGTCCTGTTCTCAATTTAATGAAATGGGATACGCCCAAGCACATAGCTGCAACTGCCAGTTTTTTTATATTAGTGAATTCTATTTCGGGTTTAGCAGGACAACTTTCTAAAAATCCGCACATTGATTGGCAATTTGTGATGCCTTTGGTGGGCGCGGTTCTCGTAGGTGGTCAATTGGGCAGTCGCTTGAGTGCCTTTGCGATGGGGCAATCCTTGGTCAGGCAGATTACAGCTCTTTTGGTCTTTTACGCAGGCATCAATATTTTATGGACGCATATTTAAATAAATCATGGTTTTAAATATTTTAACATTCGGCATTGCTCGCGATATTATTGGTGGTAGCACCTTCGACTTCACAATTACTGAGGGGGCAACAGTTGCTGACCTAAAGCAAGCCTTACTTGAAAAATATCCTCGATTTCAAACTTTAGCCTCTTTGATGATTGCTGTGAATGCCGAATATGGTCAAGAAGGCACTATTTTAAGTGAAAAAGACGAGATTGCTTTGATTCCACCTGTGGCAGGAGGATAAAAAAAAGGATAGCATAAAAATATGCTACCCCTCGTATCCGCGTGCGATAATCACGCTTAAATTTAAGAAAAAGTCTCCGTTTTCATGTTTATTATTGGCATTCAAACAATCTGCATAGTGATAAAATGACTTTTTCTTTAGAATTATAAGCTTGTGTTAAAGTGAAAATCAATATTATGATGTATGATTTTCTATATGTGTTACTGCATTTATTGTAATAGGATAGAAGCGCTTTA
>JANPHO010000222.1:0-23139 GCA_031424515.1 Saprospiraceae bacterium | reverse complement strand
GGGTGTAACCAAGATTTGTAGAAAACTATTTAAAAATCGTACATAATATTTTGAAGCTTTTATTTGTGCCACAATTACGTGTATGTTACCACGAATTTTACGAATTTACGAATTTAACCAATCTACGTGTTGACAATTTTAGCTAATTTTACTAATAAATTGCCCTTAAGGGCAATTTTAGTGACATTTGACATGATTTTTTTATCAACACGTAGATTGGTTAAATTCGTAAATTCGTAAAATTCGTGGTAACATACACGTAGTTGTGCTTCTAACTATGCTTTCAAGTATTTTTCTACAAATTTTAGTTGCACCCCTCTCATATTTGGAATACTTTTTACTTTGTAGCCTAAACCCGACATAATAATGATGAACCTTACTTCTTTTTTAAATCATGCGCCCACCAAAACCCGATTTTTATTCGGTGTTTTTATTTTAGCCATAGCCAATATTGGATTTTCTTCAAAAGCGGTTATTATCAAATTGATGTATATTCATCAAGTGGATACTATATCAGTAATGGCATTGAGGCTAATCTTTTCATTACCGTTTTACATCGTTATCGCTTTTTTTGTGAGTAAAGATGAAGCCAATGTACGCCTTACTACGCGTGAGTGGCTGATGATAGGTGGTTTGGGAATATTAAGTTATTACATATCCAGTATGCTGGATTTCCTTGGATTACAATATGTATCGGCAGGCGTAGAGCGACTGATGTTGTTTACCTACCCTACAATGGTGGTCATTTTATCAGCTATCTTTTTTAAGAAGAAAATAACACCCCCTCAGTATATAGCCCTTATATTGACTTATATTGGGGTAATAATCGCTTTTGTTGCTGAAAAAGGCTTGGGAGAACAAAAGGATATGGAGAAAGGGGCATTTTATATATTGACCTGCGCCTTCACTTATTCGCTTTACGTGGTTGGCACGGGGCAACTGGCGCAGCGGGTGGGCTCTATCAAATTTACTTGTTATGCCATGATAGCAGCAACCATTCCTACTTTAATCCAATCGGCGGTATATAATGGGGTCGATATTTTTCACTATCCACAGGAAATTTATTGGCTAACTTTATGGCTGGTGGTGATTGCTACTGTGATTCCTACTTTTTTGATTGTAGAAGGCATCAGGTTGGTTGGTGCTTCCAATTCTTCAATAATTGGCTTTGTAGGACCCGTTTCTACTATATTTTTAGCCAATTTTTACCTAAATGAAAAGATTACTTTATTGCAGTTATTGGGTACAGGTATCGTTTTGTTTGGCGTGTTTTTAATAACATGGAAAGGGAGAAAGTAAAGATTGAATACTCATTGTGACATTTACGTGATTTAGTTTCAGCAATTTTGAACCACGAAACGAAGAATCTGTAAAATGGATTAAAAATCCATTTCAATGAAAGACTCGTATCTAATAGCGTAAAAAATATTCAGATAACTGGCTCTTTAATGAAAAGAGATAATCTATTTTAACACCAATGAAAATTTTAAAATTTTTAATTATCCTACTGTCTTTCTCTTCACTTCAAAGTTGTATAAAAGTGAGAGATTATAATTCAGAATCTAAACCTATTAATCATGCTATTTTTGATAGCCTTTTAAAAAAATACGTCAGCGATGAGGGTTATGTCAACTATAAAGGCTTTTTAAAAGACAGTGTACAATTCAATTCTTACCTTGATTTGTTGTCGCGCAATCATCCTAATGAAAAAAATTGGAGTAAAGAAGAACGCTTGGCTTATTGGATTAACGCTTATAATGCTTTCACTATTAAGCTAATATGTAATTATTACCCCGTCAAAAGCATAAAAGACATAAAAAGCGGTATCCCTTTCGTGAGTGACACATGGACTATCAGTTTCATTAAAATTGAAGGTAAAACCTATAATCTGAATGATATTGAACACGGCATCATTCGCCCTAAATTCAATGACCCTCGCATCCATTTTGCGGTCAATTGTGCTTCAAAAGGCTGTCCCCCGCTCAGAAATGAGGCTTATATGGCTTCAAAGTTAAATGCTCAATTGGACGAGCAAGCGAAGAATTTCATTAATGCTGGGAATAGAAATAAGATACAATCGGCTAATAAAGCGGATTTGTCTAAGATTTTTACTTGGTTTTCGGGCGATTTCAAAAAGGCAGCCCCCTCAGTAATTGCGTTCATAAATAAGTACTCAAATACAAAATTAAGTGAAAAAGCGACTTTAAATTATCAAGACTATGATTGGAATTTAAATGAACAGCCTCAATAAAAACGGGTTTAAAAAAATAAAAAGCCGTTGTAAGTTTCTTACAACGGCTTTTTTATCGTTAATTATTATTTTTAATGGGCTTATTCGGCGGCAACTGTGGTGGACCTTGTTGAGGTTTAGGTAATTGTTTCACCTCTGGTCTTACACTCGGTAATGTGCCACCAGATTGTGGTGTTTTCTTTTCTTCTGCCCTGTCAAAATCATTTTTCAAATCATGATTGTCTCTATTTTGAGGACTATCTCCTGGCTTTTCATCCGGAAAAAGCTCTTGCGCAGGAATCAAAGCCGTTGAATCTGACACTTCAGAAGAATTAAATTCGGCAATTTCCTCTTCGGTGTATTTCCGATGAGCACACTCCATGGAGTCTACTATCCATTTAGCGGGTTCAGGGAATTTTTCATTTTTAAGATATGTATATTGAGGGTTTTCATACAATTTCTGAAGGAAGATACCACATATCGGTAAAGACATATTTGCACCTTGACCTAAATCCATATCTCTAAAACGAACCGCTGGTGTAATGCCTCCTACCCATGCACCAACTACTAAATTAGGCGTAAAGCCCATAAACCAACCATCTGATTGGCTTTGTGTGGTACCTGTCTTACCAGCGATATCACCAGTAAGTTTATAGACACGGCGCAAACGCTCCCCAGTTCCTTCATTCACAACCGATTTCATCATTCGGGTCATCATATCCGCTTCATCCACGCTGAGTACTTGTTGCCATTTATTGGTATTGAGCTCCTTAGTGAAATCTGCTATTACTTTACCATCTCTGGTTGCTATTTTTAATACCGATACTGGCTCTGGTCTGCGTCCACGAGATGCAAAAGTGCCATATACTTTCATCATATCAAAAAGAGAAATATCGGATGTGCCCAATGCAATAGATAAATCGTTTTGCATTTCGGACGTTACACCCATATTTTTAGCCAACTCTTGAACATTTCGATAACCTATTTTATAAATTAAGTGAGCTGATACGACATTAACTGAATTAGTCAAGGCACCTTCCAAGGAGTATGAGCCACTATAGCCTTCTTCGGAGTTCCGAGGAATCCATGCTTTACCTGCCTTTTTATCTTCTTCGGTTACATCATCTCCATTCATAGTCGTTCCATCTGTCAAATAGGCGGTTAGTTTATTGCTGATATACTCGCATGGGCGGATGCCTGCCTGGAGTGCTTTAGCATAAACGATAGGCTTGAAAGTAGAGCCTACTTGCCTACGTGAACGTACATGGTCATATTGAAAAAAATTAAAATCCGTACCACCTACCCACGCTTTTATCAAGCCTGTTTTAGGGTCCATGACCATGAAACCTGAATTGAGCTGACGGAAATAATATTTTATTGAATCAAAAGGCGTGATTGTGCGCTCATCTTCACTCGGTTTGCCATTGTCCCACGCAAATATATTGATAGGGATTTTGACGTTCATAAAGTTATTTCTGATTTTAGCTTCACTCATACCTTCGCTCGCCAATTTCTTCCAACGGTCAGAGTTACGCATACCATCTTCAAGCCACTTATCATCGCCCCACCATTTACCACTACTCCAATGGTCATCAAATTGCTTTTGTAGCTTCGACATTCTTTCATGCACGGCATCTTCTGCCATAATTTGCAATTTAGAATCAATCGAAGTGTATATTTTTAAACCATCATTGTAAATATCATACGATGTGCCATCTTCTTTTTTATAGTTTTCAAGCAATTTTGGCACTTGTAGTCTCATATAATCCTTGAAATAAGATGCCATATTGTCTTTATTCAACACGGGTTGATAATCTAATTTTATAGGAATTACCTTGAGCGAATCATACGTCTTTTGTGATACTTTTTCATTCACAACCATTTGTTTCAAGACAACATTGCGTCTTTCAAATGCTTTTGTGGGATTTCTTCTTGGATTATTGACAGTGTTGGCTGTTAGCATACCAATAATGACTGCCCCTTCCTCTAACTTCAAATCTTTAGCAGATTTATTAAAAAAGCGTTTGGATGCCATTTCAATACCAAATACGTTGCCTCCAAAAGGCACTGTATTGAGATAAAAAGCCAATAGATTTTTTTTATCGTAAGCCCTCTCCAAACGGCGGGCAATGAGCATTTCTCTTACTTTATTGATGGGAGTGCTTAATGTATAATATCTTTTACGTCCGAAAAGGTTCTTTGCTAACTGCTGTGAAATGGTAGAGCCACCACCACCGGTTTTATCCCCCATTAGTACAGAGCGATATAACACACGACCAAAACTTAAAAAATCCACCCCATCGTGATCCCAATAACGCACATCCTCATTAGAAACCAATGCATCCACTACATGAGTTGGAATTTCCTCAAAACTAATATCTTTTCTATTTTCTTTATAAAACTTACCTATGGCTACGCTATCAGCGGTTAAAACCTCTGACGTATTCAAAGTTTGCATCTCTGCCAATTCAGCCACGGTCGGTATCTCACCGAATAAGCCAATGGCAAAAATGAAATAAAAAGCATAAAAAACTGCCGCAAGTTTGGTTCCTCTGCGTACCCATACAGATAAGCGAGGGTATTGCATAGCAAAAGAAGCCCAACGCTCATCAAAGCGTTCTTTCAATGGTTGGAGTGAATTGCCCACTGGCTCTAACCAAGCGGAAAAGGTTTCGGTTACCGGACGAAGGACTTTATTGAAAGGTAACTGAATATTGTTTTTCCAAAACTGTTTTATATTATCAAGCATCCCTTTAATATTCAATTTAAAAATTATTCTTATGTACTATTTTTGTACAAGAGAAACGTATTTAACACTCAAATCGGTATTTTTATTTTTGAGAAGGACAAATTTAAAATTTTCCTTTGATTCCTTTTAAAAATAGACAATAAAGTTTTGGAAAAGAGGTAAAGAGGTATTTAATCTTATTCAAAAATTTTAAAAGACTCTAATCTATAAATAACACAAATGGCATTTTCAGAGCTATACTCTTATTCTTTTATAGTATAAAACACCTGTTAAGGTGAATGATGCAGCAAAAAGGCAGGTACCAAATAAAAGATGTAAAGGTTGGAGAACTGGCGGTATGCCCAAGCGGTGCATGCCTATCCCCAAAGCTATTTCACTCAATAAAATACCTAAAAGCAAGGTTGAGTATATCCTTACAGTCCTATCTTTAAATAAAGGCATACCCCTCAGTAACCATATCCAATACATGATAGCAGCAGCTACAAAGTAGTAAAAACCCTTATGAACTGCATAAATGCCATCAAGATTTAAAATCCATTCACTTCTCAATTCCTCACCAAGTACTTTGGATACCACATCAATATTCTCCCGCACTTGCGTCCCAATGATGATTTGTATCAATACTAAAAGTGAAACACCGAGCCCCAACCATACCTTCGACATTGGTTTTACATATAAAAGTTCACTTATATTACTCACTCGCGTATATGCAATAATGACTGCCGCTATCAATACAACTAAAATCAACATAGCTATAACCATGTGAATAGTGATTAATGCTGGCATCAGGTTAGTAGAAACGACAATAGAACCCAACCAACCTTCAAAAACGACCCCAATAAAACCCGCAAGCGACAATCTGAATATGCGTTTATCAATCTTTCGAGTAGGAATTGAAAAGAAAACGGTTAATAAAATGAAAAAACCAACCAAAACCCCAATGAGGCGATTTATGTATTCTGTCCATGTTTTATAAACATTGAACGGTTCATGCTCATTTACTGAGGGGTCATTTTTTATTTTTTCAGCCAAATCCGTCATGCCCATTCCTGAAAGCATTTTAGCGACCCGCTCATTTTTACGTTGGCGCATTTTTACGTATTCCTCTAAATAATTAGGAGGTAATTGTGCCTCAGCGGTAGGAGGAATCCACATATCAAAGCATTTAGGCCAATCAGGACACCCCATTCCAGAGCCTGTAGAGCGCACCCAACCGCCTACCCAAATAAGAAATATAGTAGCAATAACTGTTAAAAGTCCCCAACGGCGGAAACGCAGCAATAATCGGATATTTTCACTATTCATAACACGCGTAATTTTGTGTGGCAAATTTACTCAATGAACCCCTATTTTTATCAGTTGTTTTCAAAACACCCATGAAATGACATTAATAAGACTGATTTTAAATAAAAACACCCCTTCGTACTGAGGGGGTGCTATAAATCAAACCAATAAGAGTCTTATATTTTAATTCTTCTACTCGTCTTCTTTTTTCTTTTTATTCAAACATTTCATCCCATTTTCAGTCATTTCCCAGATGGCAATTTCTGAATCTCTACAAGGCTCAGTATCTTCCCATTCATCAGCTTCCGTGAAATCGAGGTCAACAAACTCCCCATGCGGCTGGTCTTTTACTATTTTAATTTTTTTACCAACGGGTACTTTCAAAGTGATATTAATGGATTGGTCGCGCCATTTAGTTCCTTTTAAAAGTTGAAATTCATGTGCGAACCGCAATTCATTGCCCACATTCTCCATTTTATAATCAATATTACTCATCAAGCGGCGCGCTTCATCTTGGTTTTTTCCCCTCGAGTACACATTTTTTGTCAACTCAAACTTATCGCTTGGGCTTTTCACTATCCGCACCCGCACATCATAACTCAATAAAAAATCTTCAGAAATACGCAAAGAACCCAATTGTGTATTGATATCGCCATAAGGATTTTTAAGAGTTGAAACAGTCAATACGTCAGTAGTTGGATTAGCCAATTCAACAGTAGATACATATTCTGCTTTTTGATTAAACTCATTAGCTGTTTTCCCCGCTAAAGTACCTAAAGTAGCACAGCAAATGCCCCATACTGCCCAAAGACTACCTACTACATAACCGTTGGCAGGACGATGTAAAAACAATCGACGTAAAAACAAAACCATTAAAACAATAGGAATTGAAACCAATAAAAAGGCGCATAATATGGCTATCGGTGGTGCAATATCAGAATCGGTAATGAAACCAAAAATAGGATACGCCATTGCTAAACCGATTGCTCCAGTCACCCACGAAACCAACATGGCGACAATCAAACCTATCACCACTGCCCCAATGATAAACTTCCAAACGCCACCCATGCCCATCAATATAGTTTGGATGACGTGTACTAATTTACTGCTGAAACTATTCACATTAGCCGTGAAACGTTCTTGATTTTCAGGATTACCAAATTCATTTACCTTTTTAGCTAAAGTATCAACACCTTTTTCAACAGATTTTGCTATTGTATTCACATCTATTGGCTCTCCTTGCATTGCTAAGCGGTCAGCCGTGGTTTTAGCTTCTGGGAGAATAATAGATAAAATGATGTACAGTAAAATACCCGTTCCGAAGAAAAACAAAACTGATAAAAAAGCCAAACGCACCCAAATAGCATCTTGAATACCGAAATAAGCTGCGATACCAGAGCAGACACCACTCACCAC
This sequence comes from Saprospiraceae bacterium, assembly GCA_031424515.1. GTDB lineage: Bacteria > Bacteroidota > Bacteroidia > Chitinophagales > Saprospiraceae > JAAFJT01. The sequence continues at coordinate 15,460 of JANPHO010000222.1, read as the reverse complement.
TTTGTTTTCAGGGTCTTTAAAAAGGCGCTTACCTGTTTTGATAGATGAAAAAGCTTCCCCCTCAGTATTAGAAGATTTTTTAGAAGTAGTACCTTCTGCCACTGACTCAGCGCCAAAGTCTTCAGGTGTACCCATTACACTGACAGCATTTTTGACATCTTGAATCATTGCAATGGCTCTTTTACCCATATTTTCCTTCAATAATTCCCCAATACGGGCTTCAATGTCATTCATAATCTCTTCATAGCCTTCAGATTGCTTGAAATGATTATGCAATGATTGGAGGTAGTTTTCGAGGTAGCGGTAGGCATCTTCATCTATCGTAATAGGTAAACCACCGAGATTTATATTAAAAACCTTGTTCATTTTATTTTTTGTTAAAACGTTAAACTATTATTGGTTCTCGCTTTTTTTCGTTTGCTTTTTCGCGACATTCGTTAAGGGGGACTCAGGATTGACAACTTTATCAACTGAGCCTATAAATTCATTCCACTCGTGCCGCAGCTCGGCGAGGAATGACTTTCCTTGTTCTGTAATTTTGTAATACTTGCGTGGAGGTCCCGCTGACTGATTTTCCACATATTTATGGGTTAAATGTCCTGCATTTTTCAAGCGCAGTAAAAGCGGATACAGCGTACCTTCTGCTATCTCCATGCCTACTGACTTGAGCGCTTCCCGAATATCGCCCGGATATATTTCATCATGGGCGTCTATGGTAGCGAGAGTACAGAGTTCTAAAACTCCCTTCCTCATTTGTTGTATGGCGTTATCTGTATTCATGATGCAAAGATATATCCATAAGCATATACCTTGCAATACATAATACTATTTTTTGTAGATTATTTTCGCACTTTCGTCGAGAATATTGATACCCCTCAGTATGTAGAGGAATTTTGACCTTAAAAAAATGAGAAAATAAAAGGTAAATTAACCTATTCTAAGAGGCAGCTTCTTTCAATGCTTTTGAAATATTCTCCAACCCAATTTTCAAATCTTCCATAGTAGGCCAACCAAATCCAATTCGGAAATAGCGTCTATCCATGTCGAACCAATGCCCGGGACCCACGTAGGTTTCATATTTTGAATTCAAAACGGAATAAAACTTTTCAACATCTACTACATCTTTTATGCGGGGAAAACATACAACCCCACCTTCTGGCATTCTACAATCCAAATATTTTTCATGCGATAACCAATCTTTTAGAATATTAAAATGCGCCCTTGCTTTGGACTGAATAGTGGGATAAAAATCAGATTTTGCTTTTAAAAATTGAAAAGCAATTTCTTCATCAACGATAGAATTGGTGATAAAAATCTGCTCTTTAGCAGCAAGAAAGGTTTCCATTAAACCCTTATTTTGACATAAAATCCAACCAATTCGGATACCTGGCAGCCCATAGGCTTTGGACATAGATGAGACACTTATCACTCTATCACCCAATTTAGCGGCAATTGGAGGCGGCATATTAAAAGATAAATCACGATACGTTTCATCCACTAAAAGATGAATTTGGTGTTTTTCAACAATATCAATCAACCCCCTCAGTATTTTTTCAGAAAACAACTTTCCTGTAGGGTTATGTGGTGTAGTGATACTAATTAGCTGTGTATTTGGTTGTATAAGCGCTTCTACTTCGTCCAAATTTAAATCAAAATCATCTTCCATTTTAAGCTCTATAAAATCAATCTCGCAGCCTATTGCTTTAGGCGTTTCAATATTGGTCGCATAATTGGGGCGCATAACTATCAGGTGATCTTCTTTTTCAAGAAGTGAGGTATTGATTATAAAAAGAGCCGCCGCTGCGCTTTGAGTCATGAGTACATCCGAAACATCCAATAGTGCATCTTCTGCAATAAGTGCTCTAAGTTCTGGTTTTCCAATGTGGTCTCCGTAGGAAATGAGTAGATTTTTTAAAGAAATATTGAGGTTATCAAATGGCAGGTCATCCATAGAGCTTTCGGTAAGATTGTACCGAATATTATCATATCCCATTTGTTCGGGCGATTCAATCTCAATGGGCATTCTTTTATATTTCATATCAAATTGAGTTAAAATACTGTAAAATCAACTAAAAATAGATACCCCCCTCAGTATATCCAAGTTTTTCCTCACATTTCATTGGTTTTTCTTTACGGAAAAGGCTAACTTTGCGGCGAAATTTATTTTTAAAATAAAATAATATTTTTAATCAATTGATTATCAATTAAATATGGAAGCAACTTTGAAAAAAAAGGAAGTTAAAAAAACGCATAACTTCAGCGCAGGACCCGCAATTCTGCCTGCTGCTGTGATTAAAGAAGCAGCTCAAGGTGTGTTAAACCTCAACGGAACAGGTTTGTCTGTCCTTGAAATGAGCCATCGCAGCAAGGATATAGGTGCTATTGCAGATGAAGCAACTCAATCTATCAAAGACCTTTTAGCATTGCCAGAAGGTTACGAAGTCCTTTGGATGTCGGGTGGTGCTTCCTCGCAGTTTTTCATGACAGCCATGAATCTTTTGAACGACGGTGAAAAAGCAGCTTATGTTGATACAGGCACGTGGTCATCAAAAGCCATCGAAGCGGCTCGTCAGTTCGGGAATATCGAGGTATTGGCTTCTTCAAAAGATACGACTTACGATAATATTCCCCGCAAATACAAAGTGCCTTCAGATGCAAAATTTTTGCATCTGACAAGCAATAATACTATTTATGGCACTCAGTACAATAACTGGTTGCCTACAACGGAGCTTCCTATTGTATGTGATATGTCGTCCGATTTTTTAAGCCGCCCGATTGATATTTCTCGTTATGGAATTATCTATGCGGGAGCTCAAAAAAATCTGGGCCCCGCAGGTGTTACAGTTGTAATTGTGAAAAAAGATTTATTGGGTAAAGTGACGCGCCAAATACCTGCAATGTTGGATTATCGCACATTTATCAAGGAGAAATCCATGTATAACACACCTCCAGTGTACGCTATATATGTGTGTATGCTCACTTTGCGTTGGATAAAGCAAATGGGTGGTTTGGAAGCCATGGAAAAGCATAATAAAAAGAAAGCGAATATACTTTATAAAGAAATTGACTCTAATCCATTGTTCAAGGGTAATGTTGAAAAACGTGACCGCTCTATGATGAATGTGTGTTTTACAATGTATAATCGTGATTTAGAGCCACTTTTTGCTCAATTTGCAAAGGATAATGGTGTTTCAGGCATCGAAGGGCATCGCTCAGTAGGCGGCTTTAGAGCTTCAATCTACAATGCAATGCCGATAAAAAGCGTAAAGTTTTTAGCAGACCTCATGCGTGAGTTTGCCAATAAACACGCTTAAAAAGCTATAAAATTTAGGTAAAAACTGTTTGTATAGCAGTTAAAATATATCTTTTAAGAAACTCAAAACCCATGAAAGTGCTACTGAAAGCACCTCATGGGTTTTTATTTGTTAATAACATTCGCATAAAGTGTTAATTTAATCTAAATGTTACTTTAAAAATGGTATTCATATAAATAAAGAAGCAATTTTGACGTTTACTTCCGTAAATATTTGACTATCAAGCTATTGTAATAGAATTATTCAATTGATTTTTTGCTCACACTTCTTTTAATTTGTATCACCAAACGCGACTTTGATATTATTTGTGCGGCTCACATTTTACTTTTTTTGTATTTAAAGCTTTTTACCTTTTTGTTTTAACCGTGAAAAATTTAAAATCTCAAAGAGATTAAATTGTATAAACAGCCAATTAATATCTCAACAAATTTCAAAAACCAACACTATATATGCTCAAGCCGTTTACTCTTACTCTTCTATTTTTTGTAGGTGTGCAGCAAGGGATTGCTCAAAGTTCTGCCTGGAGGGGTTATGTAACATATTTTAATGCTCAGAATATTTACAGCACTGAGCCTGATTTGGCAACGTGCAATTATGTGCGCAATGGAGAACTTCGCATTCAACCTGCATCTACCAACAGAAGTTTGTATTGGACTAATTTCGAGTTCGATGCCCCTATTTGCCTAACCGATAATTTCAGTTACGAAGTAAAATTCAAAAATAATAGTGCATTAAATGGTTTTTCAGCGTACGATGTTTCACTTGGATTATTGACATCCAATGGTTCCACAGGATGTACTTTAATGGGTGACCCCATTGGACAGCAATGGACTAATATTGTGGTCGCCGATCAAGCCCTAATTACCGATAAACCTTACTTAGTCTTGGATATGACTGATTGGGTAATCATAAAACTCACTTTTCAAAATAATGTAATCACTTACTCAAAAAATAACGTTCCTTTTTTTACGGCTCCTTACTTAGGTAAAATCTGTAATCTGGATGGTTTAAGTTTCCGTTTTAAAGGTTCTGCTGCAGTTGATTGGATACGCATTACGAATAACGATGATAAATCAATGATTTATTCCGAGGATTTCCAAGTGTGTAATAATATGAGTGCCCCAACCAGTTGCACCCCCACAGTAAATCTGACCTCAAATAAGCCATGCGAAGGAGATACGTTAAAGTTATCAACACCTAATCGTGCCACTGCTTATGAGTGGACTGGCCCCAATGGGTTCCGTTCAAGTGCTCAAAATCCAGTCATTCCCAAAACCGATCGCTCAAGTGGTGGCACATATTCTTTAAAAGCTCAGCTCAATGCTTGCCAAACGGTTACTGAAAATATTGATGTCAAAGTTAATTCATTGCCAATTGTTAGTTTAGGCAATGATACAGCCTTGTGCAACGGACAATCTATATCGCTAAATGCCGGCAACATAGGCAGTACCTACAAGTGGCAAAATGGTTCTCCCAATCGGCTTTTTAATGCTGCTACTACGGGAAGTTACTCGGTAACAGTCACTAATACTGAGGGGTGCAAAGCCATAGATACTGTAAAAATAACGGTAGCCACTTCTACCATCACGCCCACCATTTCAGTTAAAAAACCGACTTGCTACGGCAAATGTGATGGAGAAGTAAGTGCCAATGCAAAAGGTGGCTTTGGAGCACCTTTTAGCTATAATTGGTCAGGTGGCAGAACAACTCAAACAGTTGTAGGGCGTTGCTCAGGCGATATTACTATCACTATTACGGATTCAAAAGGTTGTAAAATAGCCACTGTAGCATCGGTAGGGCAACCGCCAAAGGTAGAAGCCACCGCCACTCCAGATACTATTTATAATGGATATTCCGTCCGTTGCCCCAATTCTGAAGATGGACAAGCAACGGTAAAACCAGGCGGTGGAGTAGGTAATTATACCGTCGTATGGCAGACCAACCCACTTCAAACCGATAGAACTGCTAAAGGATTAAAAGCAGATACCACTTACAAAGTTTTCGTTTATGATAAAAACGGGTGTGTGGATTCTACTGTTGTTTCCCTGAAAGCACCACCACTATTAGAAGCTGATTTTTCAGTAAAACACGTAAAATGCTTTGGTGAAAAGAACGGAACGGTCATTTTGGATTCCATTAAAGGGGGAGTAGCGCCCTATACTTATACTTTTAATGAAAAAAAATATACCATTGATAGTGTCCGAACTTACAATAATTTAGCGGGTGGAGATTATGTCTTTGAAATAAGGGATACGAATGGCTGCACAATAGAGAAAAGCTTAAATATCAAAAATCCACCCAAGCTGAAAATCATCTCCACCAGTGATACAATGATACATTTCGGAGATGATATTTCGCTCTTTGCGGGCGTAGATACCCCCTCAGTATTGAGCAGTGTTTTATGGAAACCTTTGAGGGATTCAATGGTGGGATGTAAAGAATGCCGCATTACATTATCCAGCCCCCGAGTCACGACTCTTTATAAATTGACGGTAAAAGATACTTTTGGCTGCTCGGCTTCAAAAGATATTATAGTGAGAGTAGATAAACAGCGTAAAATATTTGTACCCAATGCTTTTTCTCCAAACGATGATGGACAAAATGATGTTTTTATGATTTATGCGGGTAGTGGAACTAAAAGAATTTTGAATTTCACAGTCTTTAATCGTTGGGGTGCTCAAATATATCAAGCTAAGGACTTTACACCAAACGATAATTCAAAATCTTGGGATGGTTATTTTAATGGAAATGAAGTGGCTGATGATGCCTATATCTGGTTTGCCGAAATTGAATTTGAGGACGGCGATAGAGAAATATTTAAAGGTGATGTTGTCGTTATAAAGTAATGCTTTAATACTCAAAGGTCTCTATTCCATAAAAAAAGCTGTTTTAGATATATCAAAATACCTAAAACAGCTTTTAAAATAATACAATTAACCTAATTTCTATTTGTCTTTTTTATGTTGGCTACATTTGATGCACGCTGCACCTCATCTTGAGACTTACGAATAGTCAATACCTGCTCATCTCGCTCCATCAATACGATTACTTTGTAAATCCCTTCCGTTTGGGTGGTAAGGTCAATCGATACGTTATTTAACCCCTTAGACAGTTCTTTAGCACCTTCCCAAACGATATTGTCATTGTTGTCTATAAGTTTTAATCGAACCTTTCCCTCCTTTGCCGACTCTAATATAAAATCATATGCGTTTTTAACAGTCTCATCCAAATGCTGAACGAGCATTGTGCTCACTTCTATCTTTTTATGAATGGTCACTATTTCACTGTAACTGAATGTTCCATCAATATCTATCTGTTTTATCCGATAGGAAATCGTGGGAGACATCGCTCTGTTGTCTAAAAACTTATATTCTTTAATTGATTTTGAATTTCCAGCAGCCTCAAGAGAGCCCATCGATTGAAAGGTTTGAGTATTATCCTGTTTTTCTAAAATAAATACGGATGTATTGTGCTCAAACGAAGTACTCCACGCTAATCTTACACCAATAGGAAATTCATCAACTTGTAGATTTTTTTCATAAATACACTCTGCATTCAAAGTGTTTTGAATCAACAGACAGAATGCGATTAATAGATTGACAACTTGTTTTTGAGATTTCTTTGTCATGATTTTTAGTTTTTATGTTTATTTGTTTGAGTAAGCTCAAGCTGAAAAATGTATTACATTTTAAGCTATTCTCTGATTATTCAGCCAATATATAGCCCAAAATCACCTTGACTATACTTATAATATAAAATTTGTGACAAGGAAAATGAAAAAACAGGTAAATAATCCCGTTTTATGGAAAAACAATTTCTTTTGCATCTCACGAAATGTAAGATAAAACCCTTTAATAAATAGGTTTTACTAATTATTAGCATTGGTTTTACTTACAATTTTAGTGGACATCATTCTCGCAAAAAAAAAGATGAAAAAAAGATGAAAAAAGTGATTTCTATTTTCCTTCTAAGCCCATTGATGGCTTTTGGTCAAGTCAAAACTCAATCAGTCAGTAGCACTATTCAGCAAGTGACTGTATTTTTTAATGGAGCACAAGTGCAACGCTCGGCTAATGCACCAATAAACTCAGGACGAACTGAACTTATTTTTAAAGGACTCACTCCTAACCTCGACCCTCGCAGTTTACAGGTAAAAAGTGAAGGCAACTTTGTGGTGATGTCTGTTAATCACCAAACAAATTACTTGACCGAAACGGATAAAAAAGATACCATCAAGATTTTAGAGAAATTGAGAGATGATATGAATGATAAAATCAACACTGAGAATGATAAGTTGACAATACTCAATCATCAGGAAACTCTGCTCCAACGCAATGAAGTACAACTCTTAGGTGTCCCAAATAACTCCATGAAACTCGAAGATTTGAAACAAACCATTGATTTTCAAGAACTTAAATACGCTAATATTTTAGAAAAAAGACAAAATATCAATAAGTCTATCGGTAAAATACGTATTGAAATCAATAAAATCAATCTCCAAATCAGTGAATTGTCTTCTAAAAAAACTGACCCAACGAGCGAAATCCATGTAATTGTCAATACAATCAGCACTGCTTCTGGCAAATTTCAAATAAGCTATTTAGTGCCTAACGCTAATTGGTATCCCACTTATGATTTGAGAGTGAAAGACATATCATCCCCCCTCAGTATTTTAATGAAAGCAAATGTTTCACAAAGCTCAGGCGAAGACTGGAAAGATATCAAATTGACCCTTTCAACTGGTAATCCTACGGAAAGTGGGAGCAAACCCAATTTACAGCCTTGGCGTTTGGGAATGCGTACTGTTTATAAAAACAATAGAAACATTGACCTTTCGTATTTCAATAGGAATCCAAATATTAAACATATTAGCGGTATCGTCACTGATGGACAAAGTGGTGAGCCTATCGTAGGGGCTTCTATTTACGTAAAAGGAACAAATAATGGTACAGTTACGGACGTAAATGGGCATTATGAGTTGGATTTACCCATCACTGGCAATATCATAACTATATCTTTTATAGGCTATGAAATGTATGATTTGCCAATTACCCAGCCATTGATGAATGTAAGTTTAAAAGAGTCATCATTGGCTTTACAAGAAGTAGTGGTAACTGGTTATGCTCGAAAAGCTAAGTCTTTTACTAAAGATTATGAAAAATTGGAAGCTCCAACTACCTCTACTACTGAAATAACCACAGAAAAGCAACAAGCAACTACAACAACGTATGATATAGACTTACCTTACTCCATCAATACTGATGGCAAATACAACGCTGTTGAAATAAAAGATTTCACCATTCCAGCCAATTATCAATACTATGTAACACCCAAACTTGACCGTGATGCCTTCTTGACAGCTCAAATTGTGGATTGGGAACAATATACTCTACAAAGTGGAGAGGCTAATTTATTCTTTGAAGGCACATTTTTAGGTAAAACCTACTTAAATGCGCAAGCTACAAATGATACCATGAATATTTCCTTAGGTCGTGATAAGAATGTAGTGGTGACACGCACCAAGCTCAAAGAATTTACTAAAAAGGGCTTTTTAAGTGGTAAGAGAATGGATTCAAGAAGCTTTGATATTGTGGTCAAAAATAAAAAATCACAAGCAATTAATATTATTGTCGAAGACCAAATTCCTCTTTCTGTGAATAAAGAAGTTGAAATAGAGCATGAGCATAAAAATGCTGAATTGAATGCAGAAACGGGTGAATTGACTTGGAAACTGAAAATAGAAAGCGGTAAAGAACAAAAAGTAAATCTCAATTATACGGTAAAATATCCTAAGGAAATGATTCTACCCTTAGAGTAAGTATTTAGTTTTATTTTGTGGTGTTTAGAGATTAACAATCTAAACACCACAAAATAAAAACTAAACACTTACAAAATGAACCACCCCCTCAGTATTTTGTTAAGAAGTGTATGAATACAGGAATAACATCAAGCATTTTCTCATTCCTAATGAATGAATCAAATTCAGATATGAAACATTTGAAAGTAGGTGACCTTGCACCAGCATTTGAAGGCGTCAATGAAAATGGCGAAACCGTCAAATTAGCCGATTTTAAGGGTAAAAAATTAGCCCTTTTCTTTTATCCTGCCAGTGGTACACCCAGTTGTACCGCAGAAGCTTGCAGTCTCAGAGACCACTATCAAGATTTAAAAGATAAAGGCATTGAAATATTAGGAGTCAGCCCTGATAGCGTAAAAAAACAGCAAGGCTTCATCAAAAAGCATGAATTCCCTTACAGCCTCATAGCTGATACGGATTTAAAAATACTCAATGACTTTGGCGTTTGGGGGCCTAAAAAATTTATGGGCAGAGAGTTCGACGGTGTACACCGCACTACTTTTTTAATTGATGAAAATGGTAAAATTGAGCATATCGTCGAAAAAGTTCAATCAGCCAACCATGCTGCTCAAATATTGGATTTAGTATAATCTTACTATCCCTCAGTATTTTCATTAAAAAACTAAGTGTAGAGTGGTTCATTTATTTAAATTTGCCTTCTTTTTGAAAAAAAAGGCAGTTTAAAATTATTGAATATGTGGAAATGGTACGATAGCGAAATAATAAAAATAGAAAATGAGACTGAAAGCACCAGACGTTTTTGGGTGAAAGTACTCGGTGATGAGCCGATTTCATTTCAGGCGGGACAGTTCGTGACGATGGATTTGCCGATTTCAGATAAACGACTCAAGCGGTGGCGCAGCTATAGCATCGCAAATGCTCCTGATACTGAGGGGGGGCGCATATTAGAGTTCTGTGTGGTGAAAGCTGAAAATAGCACGGGTGGTTCTCAATATTTATGTGATGAAGCAATTGTGGGCACACCCATACGATTCAAGGGGCCAGATGGAACATTTGTTCTAAAAGAGCCTTTGGATAATCGAGATATTGTTTTGATCTGTACAGGTACAGGCGTTGCACCTTTCAGAAGCATGATTTTGGATGTTTTGAATAGAGAAACACCTTTTAAATCCATTCATCTAATATTCGGCACTCGTTATGAAAAAGACATTTTATACCGCCAAGAGTTAGAAGCATTAGCCCAAAAATACCCTAATTTTAAATACGACATTGTCCTTTCAAGGGAAAGAGAGTGGAAAGGTTGGAAAGGCTACGTGCATCATGTGTATACTGAGGGGTATCGCGAAAGTCGCCCTGACGTTGATTTTTACATCTGCGGTTGGTCTAATATGATAGATGATGTGGTCGCAAAGCTATTAATTGATTTGAAATATGATAAAAGGCAAGTTCATTACGAGCTTTATGGTTAGATAATATTCCCACCCATCTCTTTTTAAAATGAGCTGAATAAAGCAACATAGTGGCTATTCAGCTCGTTTTCATTTTTAGGAAATCGTTTTTTGTTTTAATAAAACAACCTGAATATGAAAACACCCTTACGTATATTTTTAATTTTTCTGTTTTTCATTGGATTCAACCCTTTTTCAAGCCAAGCCATCGTCCGCTCTAAATTGGGTGTCACTTCATCTACTGTAGTATCTCCGCCGCCGATCATTAAAGAAAGACCTAAGAGCCTCAAACAGAGAATCAGTAATTACCTCTTAAAAAAGATTAGCTCATCAAAAATAGACACAAACAAAAAGTCTAAGAGTACTCGCGTACTCAATATCGTTCTTATCACCTTCTTTTCACTCGCTGCTATTTACTTACTTCAAGGTACATTTTGGCTTACTGTAGTAGCCCTACTGGTTTTATCTATTTTTCAGTTTAGAAAATGGAAAAGAAATAGACCACCTCAGCCTCCAATCGTTACCAAAGGAAATCAATATGGCAAAAAGAGTTTAAGGGCATTTTTAATCGGTTTGAGTAGTCTTGTTTTTGGATTTCTAACGCTGATATTGGCAATAGCAAGTGAAGGGGCTGCATTCAGCATCGTTCTATTATTGGGCTTTGCTTTATTGGGCGTCATTTTTCTTTCTTTAGCTATCTCCAGAGCCATTAAATCATTGAAACTGAGAGAAGAGGACAATACCACATCTATTATTGTGTTGGTACTATCCATCTTATTATTATTACCTATTTTAACTTCCTTTTTATTTGGTTTATTATTGGGTGGTTAGTGAATAAAATAATCATGCTTGACATAAAAAGGCAGCCAAGATTTTATTCTGGCTGCCATCTCTAAATTGGATGTATGGTAACTATACTCTTACTTAAAAACGATAAGCTCCGAAAATGGAGACTGATGATATTTACTTTAATAACGGACAAGATGTGTTAAAATGCAGTTAAGAGGTCGTTAAGGAAACCGTAATTTTTTAAGCGCGAGCGGTTACATCTTTCATTTATTTTTGAAAGCATTGAAAATTATATGCCTATTTTACAACTTTTTAGTTTTCAAATCCTTTAAAAGATGTCCACTTTAAAATAAAGTAATTATGTCTTTCAATTTTCGACGTTACCGACAAATAGTTTTTTCACTCTTTGCGGTACTGATAGCAGCAAGTATTTATTTCATCACGACGTTGCGCTTTTCATTTGATTTTGAGCAATTTTTCCCTCAAGGCGATTCTGATTTAGCTTTTTTTCAGAAATTCATAGCTGAATTTGAGTCTGATGACAATTTTTTGCTCGTTGGGGTCAAACGTACTGAGGGGGTATTCAATCAAGATTTTTTAACAAAATTTGATAGCCTTTCCACAAAAGCAAGTGAATTAGCCTATGTCAAAGATGCCCAATCATTGACCAAAGTACAGCTGCCACTCAAAACTCTTTTCGGTATTACCGGCATTCCTGCCATCCACATTGAAGATACTTCTTACTACGAATCAGATAAGAATAAAATCCTAAAAGACGAGCGTTTTGTGCGCAACCTCATTTCGGAAGACGCTACTTCCTTGGTTTTAGTCCTAAAAACAAAGGATAAGCTCACCCTTGAAGAGTCTGATGTGCTAATGAATGGCATGGATTCACTCATCAAGCCTTTTAATTTTGAAAGTTATCATTACTTAGGTCGGGCTAATTTTCAAAAAGAATTAGTGTGGATGGAGAAACGCGAGGTAGCGGTATCGAGTATTATTGCTGCCCTTTTGGTAGGCATCATTATGTCTCTCATTTTCCGAAGAGTATGGAGTGTGGTGGTTGCATTAGGCTCAATTGGCTTGGCATTACTCATATTTTTAGGTATTTTAGGGGCTTTTGGGCGGCAATTGAGTGCTATGGCTGCGCTCTATCCCGTTTTAATGGTCATTATCGGCACTTCTGACGTGATTCATATGATGTCAAAATACATCGATGAATTGCGGCGAGGTCATACTCAAGATGAGGCGATATTGATGACGATGAAAGAAATCGGTTTAGCTACTTTTATGACGGCTATCACTACTGCCGTCGGTTTTGCGACACTTGTTACGAGTAGGATTACACCCATTCAAGAATTTGGTATCAACGCAGCAGTGGGTGTTATGACGGCTTATTTCACCGTTTTACTCCTAACCACGGCATTTTTATCATATTTTAAGGTAGATGACCTTATTTTACTGAGGGGGGATAGCACTCGCGTAGAACGCATCATGCAATGGGTATATCAGGTGACCAAAACACGTACCCGCACGATTGCTCTGATTGCATGCGGCGTTTTATTGATGTGTGTGTATGGGATTTCAAAAATAAAAACCAATTATAGCATCGAAGATAATATGCCTTTGGGGCAGAAAGTAACCGAAGATTTTTTCTTTTTTGAAAAAGTGTTTTCAGGATTTCGCCCTTTAGAATATGCCGTTTTTGCTCAAAATGGACATAAAGCAGATGATTTTGATGTAATGAAACAGATTGATAAAGTTGAAAACCATCTGAAAACGATTACTTCAATTCGCTCAATCAGTTCGCCGACTATAATCTATAAAAGTTTAAATCAAATGTCGAATGGCAATAATTCTTCCGCCTATAAAATGCCCGAAGATTCGACACAATTCGCTGAATACCAAAGCCTTGCGGGGAATTTGCCTAAAGCAACGGCTAATATTTTACTCTCAAAAGATGGTTCAAAAGCTCGAATAGCTACCCGTATTTTGGATTTGGGTGCTGATAGTGTCATGGCAGTTGGTGACCGCATTGACGCTTGGATTGCCACTAATACCGACACCTCTGTAGCGACCTTTAAACGGACTGGCACAGGGTATATTATTGATAAAAATGCCATATACGTAAGAGATGACCTCGTTGAAGGCTTGGCTTGGGAAATAGGTTTAATTGCTATTCTGATGGGTATAATGCTTAGAAATTTCAAAATGATTGCCATTTTCTTGATTCCTAATCTTTTCCCTTTGGTATTTGCAGGAGCATTGGTTGGTTTTCTCGGCGTGGATTTGGACGCGGGCATTTCAATGATTTTTACGGTCGTTTTTGGTATTGCCATTGACGATACCATACATTTTTTAAGCAGTTTTAATATTAACCGTAAAAAAGGTGAAGATGTGGATACGGCTCTGCACACAACCCTTTTAGAAACGGGAAAACCCGTTTTTTTAACGACAATTATACTCTTTTTTGGATTTTTAGTAATGATGTTCAGCATACACCCCCCCTCAGTAACAGTGGGTAAATTGATAGCGGTCACGCTCATTACAGCTTTGGCAAGTGATCTTTTTATTAATCCTTTATTAATTCGCTGGTGGATAAAAGATAAAAAATAAAATTATGAATAACTTGGTTCAATTTCGAGGTTCGGAATTGAACCAACATCTGTTATAAATTCACTCTATCGCCCTTAGTTGATGGCTCAGAAATTACGAGGAAATGAACATCTTCTTCGGAATTATTCATCACTTTATGTATCGTTTGCAGTACAATATGAAACCCTTGCCCTTCTTTAACGACAAACACCTCCTTTTCTACTTCAAATGTAAGGCTCCCTTTTAAAATGAAAAAAAACTGTTGTGCGTTTATATGATAGTGAATTGTCTCGGTAGCATGGGGCGGCATCCTTTCTTGAATGACGGTTAATGAAGGAGAATCAAGCAGCCGCCAACCGTCGCAAGCCGTGCCCCACTGATAATGTTCAACATTTGAAATATTTTTTATCATATTAATACGTTTTTATTTTACTTTGCAACCTAACCGTTTCTAAAACGTTCTTTAAAGGTCGTTCATTCAACGACCAAATCCTTAGAATTATGCTCAGTTTTCAATATCCTACTTGGTATATCCCGTTTTGCGCATTGCTTGGTGTAGCTTATGCCGCAGTGCTTTATTATAAAGATAGAAGCTTTAAGGAGCAGTCATCCATGATTACACGGGCATTAGCGGCTTTACGTTGGCTTTCTACCACAATATTAGCTATTTTACTGCTTTCTCCAGTTTTAAAAACCTCTACAACGGATATTAAAAAGCCCGTTGTGATAATAGCTCAAGACGTATCCGAATCCCTCAGTTCGGTTATAAAAGATACAAATGCCTATAAAACAAATTTTGAAACACTCGCCCAAAACTTAGGAGATAAGTACGAAGTGCACCAATATTCTTTTGGTGAAAAAGTAAGAGAAGGGGTCAATTTTCAATTTAAAGATAAATTAACGAATACTTCTGATTTGTTAAAAAATATCTACGATTTATACTCAAATCAGAATTTAGGCGCCGTAATTATGGCTACTGACGGTATTTACAATGAAGGCTCAAGTCCTTTGTATTCCGCAGCCAAACTCAATGCGCCCGTTTACACGATAGCGTTGGGAGATACTACGCCCAAAAAGGATTTGGTTATCAAGCGGGTATTTCACAATAATATCGCTTATTTGGGCGATAAATTTAATGTGCAAATAGACGTTGCTGCCAATAATTGTACTGGAAGCAATACAGTCCTATCTGTTGCTAAGGTTGATGGCGCAGGTAATTTATCAGGGGCTCAATCATTTCCCATTTCTATCAATAAAAATGATTTTTTCACGACAAAAGAAGTTACTTTAGATGCTTCTCAACCGGGGATTCAGCGTTTTAGAGTAAGTGTATCTGCAATTAATGGCGAAGCCACTACGGCTAATAATGTAAAAGATATTTATATCGAAGTTTTGGATGCTCGTACTAAAATTCTATTACTTGCCAATGCTCCGCATCCAGATATTGCGGCATTGAATGAGGCTATTTCAACTAATAAAAATTATACTGTAACAGT
>JANPHO010000221.1:0-2807 GCA_031424515.1 Saprospiraceae bacterium | reverse complement strand
TTAAAGGGGCTCAAAACCATGCGCGTATTCAATCTTTTGTCTCTACTCTTAGAAAACACAAAATGAATGTCTTTCAAAATATTTGTTTAATTTTTAACAGGCATTTTAGCCGATTTCTGGCTGCCTAAGCTTTTACGATTTATTTTTTAAATGAAAGCACCCCCTCAGTCTCGCAGAGCATCATGGCGCGAAACGCGCTCATATTTCGAGGCTTTTTACTCCGACTTCAATACTTTAACAGGGTCAATTTGCCCTGCACGAATGGTTTGAGATAGGACAGTCAAAAGCCCGACTATGGCAACCAAACCAAAACCAATACCTGTATTTATGAGCCCTAAATCAACATGACTACCCATTATTTTTCTTAATAAATTACCACAAAACAAACCCGCAGGAATGCCTATAAACCCAGCAATGACGATAAGAACCCCAAAATTTTGGGTAATTGTCCATACCAATTTTACTTTGCTTGCGCCCAATACTTTTCTGATGCCGAGTTCTTTGGTGCGTATTTCTACGGAATAACTGGCGATGCCTAAAATGCCCAATGCGGCGATAATCATGACTAAAAGGGCGAAAAAAGCGAAGAAACCTATTCTATCAGCACTATTTCCTTCTAAATAACGCTCTTTCAAATTATGAATATTTGCCGTTTTTTCAGGGAAATTGCTCTTCCATAAGGCTTGACAAGCTTTGGTCACTGCCAGTTCAGTATTCGGTTTTATTTTTATGGTTAAGGCGACTATTTCTTTGGGCAAATACCGATACATCAAAGGGATTGGATGACCAATAATTTGATTGGGCATGATGCCGATGACTTGTACATGCACAGAGTCTAATAAAAGATTTTGCCCCACCATTGCCTCCGATTTTGACCCTATTAATTTTGCGGCAGCTTCATTCATCAATACATATTGCTCGATATTTTGGGGCATGTCTTTGGGAAAATTTTGCCCATATTTTAATCGAATACCTTCTGTTTCAATTGTTTTTGGGTCAATACTCACATAGTTTATTTTCTGAATTTTATCCGCTTGTTTTATGGAACAATTGCCCATTTTATAAGCATCATAAAACCAGTTAGTTGCCAAAGTGGTTTCGACTTGGCTTAATTGGTTTATTTCATTCTGGATATTTTCATATTTTTCACCTTTCAAATCAAGTGTCAGAACATTAGGCGGCACGATTGCACTAACCGTCGCATTGTTTTTTCTTTCATAATCCGTCAATATCACAAAAAACACCATAAGCATTATGGTCACTGAAAACTGTACAACTATCAAGACTTTATAAATAGCGACACCCTGTAACAGTTTGATATTCTTCATTTTACGCAAAATCTGAACGGGTTGAAAAGCGGACAATAACCATGAAGGAAACGCCCCTGCGACTAAACCCGTGATGATAGCGTAGGTCAATAAGCCTAAAATTAAGGGCGCATCAAAACGAAATTCTACATTGATATCGGGAATATAATTCATCAAAAGATTGACAAATGGCACTGTAAACAACAAGGCAAACAGGGAAACAAGGGTTGCTTCCATTAAAAATTGACCGATAATTTGCCCCCTTGTTGCGCCAATTGTTTTGCGAATACCAATCTCTTGTGCGCGCGAAAAAGCACGCGCCAAAGACAAACTGATATAATTGAAAGCGGATAAAAGGGTTAAGGAAAAAATGAGAAATAGCAGCGTTTTTATGCCTGTCATATTGATACCTGCATTGGGGTCATTGTTAAGATCTCCTTTGCGCGGGGTAATATCGTCTAAAGGTTGTGCAGAGAATTGAAGATTGCTTTTATCTGATTTTCTATTATAGTTTTGAAGCGTTGTGTTGAGTTGACTTAAATTATCCTCTGATTTTAAACGGGCGTAAATTGCAGCATTCTTGAAGTCTCCCCAATTTTGTGATATATTGCTGATTGCGCCCTTTTTTTCAAGCATTTCGGCAGAATTGATAGAGCACATTGCTTCAATTGGCAGATGTGTTTGCAAAGGTGGGTCTTGAATAATGCCTGAAACTGTATAAGAGCCTAAGTTTTCAAACTGCGCCGTTTGACCCATCGCAGAGGCATTGCCAAATATTTGCTTAGCCGTTTTTTCGGTTAAAAAAAGCGCAGTGGGGTTATCGGCGAGGCTTTGTGCATTGCCCGACAATAATTTAAAACCAAAAACATCAAAAAAAGAAGGTTCTGAAAACGTCATGTCAATAGGCACATCGCCTCCGTCAGTTTGCAAATTATGTTTTCCACCCAGACGCACTTTTACCGTTTTTTCAACAAAAGAAGTATTGTCCATTTGAGCCGCCAAAGGCAGAGGAGCAGTTGCCCATCGGCTCTGTTTAGCATCAATTGTTTCTTGTGTCAGTATCCGAACGATTTGATTAAATTTGGGGTGAAAATGATCCGCGTCATGATTGGCTTTTAATTTTGCAAAAAGAATAACACCCACCGCCATGCTCAATGACAAGCCTAAGATATTGACAAATGAAAAAAGCTTGTTTTTCCATAATGTACGTAAGGCGATTTTTAGATAGTTATTTATCATGACTTTGTTTTTTACTTTGTTTGAAAGGGAAGCACCCCCTCAGTATTTTTATTGTTGTTACTCTGTTCTCAATGATTCTACAGGGTTCGCCACTGCCGCTTTTATCGCTTGCGAACCAATCGTCACAAAAGCAATTAACAAAGCCACTGCCGCCGTGAGTACAAAAACCGTCCAACTAATAGGCAAGCGATAAGCAAAATCTTGCAACCATTTATCCATTACAAACCAAGCTATCGGCGAAGCAATAACAACGGCTATTAT
>JANPHO010000220.1:0-3021 GCA_031424515.1 Saprospiraceae bacterium | reverse complement strand
CCAGCATCGTCAGACCGATAAACGCCGCCATCATTCGCCTCAACAATCGCCCATAATCTTCTGGAATCGACAGGAGAAACGGTAATACCTATTTTACCGAGCGTACCTTCGGGCATTCCGGGGTTTCGACTCAAATCTATCCATGTATCGCCGCCATTTTCCGATTTCCACAATTTACAATCGGATCCACCGCCCCACATTTTCCACGTCTTGCGATAGACTTGCCAAGTTGTAGCATATATCACTTTGGGATTATTTCTATCAATGATTAAGTCGGCAACACCCGCTTTGGGGCTGACATACAACACTTTTTTCCACGTATTGCCGCCATCTATTGACCTAAAAACGCCTCTTTCTTCATTATCGCCATACGGATGACCGAGAGCACCTACATAGACAATATCGGGATTTGTTGGGTGAACCCTAATCCGTGAAATGGCTTGTGTTTCTTTTAAACCTAAATGCCGCCAATTTTTACCAGCATCTACCGATTTATATACTCCATCTCCTTGAGTGATGCTGCCCCGCAATTGCGTTTCGCCCCCGCCAATATATATGACATCGGGATTGGTTTCCGCCACTGCTACCGCTCCAATTGATGAACAAGTGATTTTGCCATCTGTGACGGCTGCCCATTCTTGTCCTCCATCGGTTGTTTTCCAAAGCCCACCGCCTGTAGCACCAAAATAATATTCATTGATACGTCCAGGACTTCCCGTACAACTCAAGGAACGCCCACCCCGTTGAGGACCAATATTGCGCCATTTCATTTTGTCGAAAAATTTGGTGTCATATGTCTGTGTTGCTGGGCTTTGAGCTAAACACGCACAAAAAAGAGATAGAAAGCTGAGAAATAAGGAGTATTTTTTCATAGTTATCGAATAAAGAGTGGTTTTAATTGAAATATTGTAGCGAATGGAAAGCGAATATATGTTATTTTGATTAATTGAAAACAGAAAAATACTGAGGGGATGCAAATAACTCCATAGTTGCAAAATACTCTTGCAGTATCCCTATACGGCACATATAATTTTAAAAAAACGAATTTTAACGTGTTATACGTACAAAAGAGCGCAAAGTATTGATTTTCAATACTTTGCGATGTGTGCATAAACACAAATTGTACTAACACACTACATCAACCCCAGGTTTTTTCTTTTTTTCTTTAATTGAGCGATAATTCTGCAATGATATGATTTGCAGTCTTTAGGCGTGCTTTGGTGGTAGCCAAATTGGGAAACCGAATTTTCAGGCGTTTAGGTTTGTCACCCTTCGTCCAATATTGTACAAACCACTGAATATCTAAGGATAAATCCGTTGGGTAAATTTTAGGAGATAAAATTTTTTTCTCATAGTGTCAAAATTGACACGATAAGCCCAAAAAAAAATCGCGACCTTTTGCTAAAAATCGCGACCTTTATAAGTCATTCATTTACAATTAATTGTAAAAATTGTGATCTGGCTGGGATTCGAACCCAGGACCCTTTGATTAAAAGTCAAATGCTCTACCGGCTGAGCTACCAGATCTTTTCAACACATTTGCAGAATTATTTACCCCGTTCTGCTTAATGCGGTGCAAAGATATACCCAGTTTTTAAATTTCCAAACTTTATTTCAAAAAAATAATCTTATTTTTTTGAAGGTAGTTATTGTAACTTTATAAGTATTTGATTATCAGTTTTTTATAAAAGAAATAAATTTTAAAAAAAATCAGAATCAAATTCGATTTCTAATTGTAAGCCATCGGTTATTTGCTCACGGGTAAGATTGGAGACAGAAATCCCGAGTAGCCTAACTTGAGGCATATCTTTATAATGTGCATCTAGCAATTCGTAAGTACCCCTCAGTATATCGTCGAATTCTCGAAGTTCTTGAAGGTAGGTTTTGGAGCGGGTCATACTTTGGAAATCTGGGGTTTTAGCTTTTAATGTTAGTGTTCGTCCAAAATTATTTTTGCTCGACATATAATTAAAAACTTTCTGAACAATAGGTCGCAATTGTACTTTCATATCGTCAATATTATCAATATCATCAAAAAAAGTTTCTTCTGCGCCAATGCTTTTACGGATTCTGTTTGGGTTTACAGGGCTTTGGTCTTCCCCTCGGCAAATATGATAGTAATGCCTGCCCACTTTTCCGAATCGGCGAATCAACTCCATTTCGTCCCATTTTTTCAAATCTGCACCTGAGTTGATGTTCATTTTGCGCATTTTTTCTGCCGTCACTTTACCTATTCCATGAAACTTGCCAATGGGTAGTTTATCCAAAAACGCTTGTGCTTCGTTGGGTTTTATCACCGTCAATCCATTGGGTTTGTTGTGGTCAGATGCCATTTTTGCAATGAATTTTGTAAAAGAAACACCTGCTGAGGCGGTCAATTGTGTTGTTAATTCAATCTTTTCACGGATTTCTTTCGCGATTTGGGTAGCAGAGGCAATGCCTTTTTTATTTTGAGTAACATCTAAGTAAGCCTCGTCCAGACTGAGGGGTTCGACTAAATCCGTGTATTCCGCAAATATTTCCCTTATTTGACCCGACACAATCTTGTATCGTTCATAATTACCCCGCACAAATATCAAATGAGGACATAATCGTGCGGCAACTGCTCCCGGCATAGCTGAATGAACACCAAACTTCCGAGCCTCATAACTTGCTGCTGCCACCACACCTCTTCGCCCTGAACCGCCTACAACAATAGGTTTGCCTTTCAAATCAGGATTGTCTCGCTGTTCGACACTGGCAAAAAAGGCATCCATGTCAATATGTATAATTTTACGCATCCCCAATGAAGCAAGATTAAGGGATAAATTTAAAACAAAAAATTTTAATCTATAATTTTTTGTTTAATAAGATTTGAAAAAAAACAAACCCATAAGACTTTTAGAATCTTATGGGTTTAGTTGTAGTTTTAAGAGTATGTTTTGAAATTAAATTTTGATATTTTGTATTTTTCGCAATTTTAGATTGACTAACTACGCCTTTCAAGGCGTAGGGCAGAATATTACATTTAAACAGGCTTTA
>JANPHO010000219.1:0-2966 GCA_031424515.1 Saprospiraceae bacterium | reverse complement strand
CGCAAACCAAAAAGCTGCGACTGCGGATCAAAAGTGTCGCAGTCCTCACTAAAATTGGACATGACTGAAAGAGGTCATTTTAACTAACTTATTGATTATCAATGCTTTAAACGGCATTGACCTGTAATCGTAAAACGTTATGTTAATTAAAATGACCATTTTTTCATAGTTGCGACATTTATTTAAGGCGTACTTTCAGGTGCGACTTAGATTTAAAATGTCAATGAACTTTATAATTATGCTATATTATGAGCGTATGTGTTCGACCTGTCAGCATATCAAGGTCGATATTTTCAACATTGCCCCATATTTGCATCTCATCAAGCTGCCCAATACTGAGGGGTAGCACAATGAGTGAAACCTTTGTATTAGGTGCTAATGTAAGTACATTTTTTTGAAACCACTGCACAAAGTCCAATAAATTTTTTTTGTGTACTGTACCCATAAAAACAGAGAATTGCACACGGTCAAAACCGCAGTACTCCAATTTATTGGCCGTTTTGGTACGCCACTTATCGTCGCTTATATCGTATGCTATCAAATACGCATCTTTCATGGATTATTCTTTTAACGGATAAATTGAAATGCTCTCAGTTGTTTCACAAACTCCCCCGAAAAACGGACTATATGAGTCTTTCGAGATAGTTTTTGACCATCAAAAATAATTTTTTCTTCCATCCATCCATTCAATGCAGGGATTAACCACGATTTACCCATTTTTGAAAGATAAATACCTTTACAATCTGGCGAGGGTTCAAAAAAATGGGCGGGTATTTGGTCTGTCAAAAAAGCCTCCAGCAACAATCTATCCACCCATGGGCGAAAAGGTTCAATTATATCAAAGACCAAAGTGGGTTTGGCATAATCATCCACGTGAAAAAAGCCTAATTGAGGGTCAAGCCCTACCGTGAGTACTGCTTTTTCAACTATGGCATAGAGCATACCATAGCCATAGTTCAGAATAGCATTAAAATTATCCGTAGCAGGTCGTCTGCTTCGCCCATCAAAGAGAGCGGTATCATCCAATGCTTTAGCCACAAGTTGCCAATAAGTTTTGGCAATTGAGCCTTCAATACCCAATAGTGATTGCCTTGCTTCCTCAATTTTTTTATCCGTATGCTTTTCAAATGAAGTAATGAATCGTTCCATATCTGCTACGGCAGTGGTAAAATCATCCGTGATTGCAGGTCGCCTATTTTTTAAAAATTCAAGATTATCGGTTTGATGTTGCCGTTTCACCTCAAATAGACCCACTATCCAACGAGTAGCAGCACTATCCAATTCAAATAATACTTGTTGACGCCTCACATCGGGTAGGTTTTGAAAATATACGCTATCAAGCCGTGCTTCGGGTTTTCCTGTCGAGGGATGAAAAATAAAAATAGGGATATTATGTTCCACCGCCAAGCGTATTGCCGATGATGAAACTAACGTATTTGCAGTTAAAGCAATAGATGTTATTTTCAAAGGGCTTATCTTGCGGCTTTCTTCAGCAAAAGCGACAAAAAAGCAGTTATCTTCTACCTTTAAAGCCACCCCCTCAGTATCAAGAACTAATTGCATGATTTTTAGAGTTTAAAAATAAGTAAAATCCAACCAACTGATAGATTCATATTCATCGGGTGGTTCGAGTGCCGTCGTGTACATTTTTTCCAAGATAATATAATCGGGGTGAAGGCTACCCAATACCTGTTCCGCAAATTGGAGCTTTCCGCCTATTTGTTGTTTGTACTGCGTCACCCAAGCCGATTCTTTATGGTGCAAATGCCCTTGCACAGTCAGCACATCTCGCAACCGCTTAGTTTCTCGCTGAAAATCATGGGGAAATGTATGTGGCAACTCTACCCTACCCTCTATATTATCCAAACGCAAACCCGTTACAAATTTTTCATCTTGCGGTGCATAAAGCGTCACTTTATTGGGATTAAATTCAAAGCCATAGAGCTTGACGATATTCTCCAAAGCATCAATCTGATGCAGCGTTATGGGTGTATTGGATGAAAACGACATATCATCGGCATACCGCGTAAAATGCCAACCATACTGATTAGAGTATGCCTGAATATCCGCTTCAACCCGTTGAAATACCAAATTAGATAACACAGGCGAAGTAGGCGCCCCCATAGGCAAACGCCCGTTGAGAGCCATCAAGCGGGTCAGTAAATCCGCTAATTCAGGTGAAAATTGAAAAGGTTTTTCGGTAAAAACTCTAAAAACCTCTTCCGCAGTGACAAAATGAAAGAAATCTTCCAAATCTGCATTCAAAAGCCACGCTTTGCGCAAATGCTTTTCAGCATTGGTAACAATATTGCGAGGTTCATCACGGGAATCCGTTGGGCGTATGACAAAACCATAAGCTGAAGGCGTTTTTTGTAAAAAATACACCGCTTGCAAGTAATCATTCAAGATAGCCTGAGCCACTTTGAGCGATTTCGACGGATTCTCAATCAACCGCCTTTCGCCATTTTTTTTAGGCACGGTAAAAATGTTATACTCTGGATTTTCCGCCAAAGCCTTGATAGACTGAGGGGGTAAAGTCAATACTTCTGAAAGGCTCTGCAATGAGCGAATACCACAGAAAGTCTTTTTGAGTGCATGGAGTTCTGTTGTCGTGGGCATGATAAGTGTATGATTTTGGGTTATTAAGTTCTAAATATACGTTATTTTTGTACTTATTCCTTAATAATCCGAAATCTTGACGCTTATAAAATAAAAAAGTCGTCAGTTAAACACACCAGACGACTTTTACCAAAAGTAGCTTAAACACGTTCTTGTTACGAGCGTAACAATACAACACAAAATTATTTTAAATTTTCAGAATAACAATTATTTATCGTATAAATTATTGCAATTTCTCTCAAAATAAACATATAATTAATTTATTAATTTGAATTTCGCCTTATCTAACAATTACTTCTTTACGCTAAAGAAAATTTGCTCTTGAAAAAAAGTATTTAATAATTTTT
>JANPHO010000218.1:0-9036 GCA_031424515.1 Saprospiraceae bacterium | reverse complement strand
AAAACAGTGAATCAAACTATAGGGCAAGTTATTGAAAAATACAAATAGTTATTAAAAAATTTAATTTCTTACAAATAAAATTGTATTTATTTGCAATTAATCTTAATATCATTTTAGTATATCTTTATCAGAGAAGATGGCTTGAAGATTTTAATGGAGAATACAAATTAGCTCGGTCGTTTTCTAAAATAATATTTTAACCAAAATTCTAAAAAGGATAAGAAGCACAAGCTTGCTAATTATTGTAAAAATACTGAGGGGTAACTAATTTCAGTTTTTTTAAACGCAAAATACCAATGTGGTATCCATATTTAGCGATATTATATTGACAGCCTACCTGATTCTATTTTTTATTTACCTTCTAAAAATTGCTTCAAATGTTATGATAGGATAGCAATATGTTTTACATTTAGTTCAAATAGGAAACAATCTGTGAATAATACTAAACAACAAAATGAAGAACTCACCCTTTGGCAAGCCTTTAAGCAAGGCGACAAAGTGGCTTTTGGTAGCATCTATGAGCGATATGTGGAGGCTTTGTTCAGCTATGGCTATTATTTTACTAAAGATAAGGATGTGGTAGAAGATGCCATTCAAGAGCTGTTCGTGGATTTGTGGCGCATGAAAGCCAATTTGAGTGATACCACCGCCATTAAATACTATCTTTTTAGAGCTTTGCAACGGAAAATCTGTCATTTGGTGGATTTAGAGACAGTTTTCACTAAACTTCCCGAAACGCTGGATGGTGTGGATGCCTCAATCGAAGAGCGCATAATTTCGGAGGAGCAAACCGAAGAATATCAACTTATTCTATCCAAAGGCTTAGTTCTTCTGCCGCAACGTCAACTACAGGCTGTTCACTTGCGTTTTTTTGATAATCTGGATACCCGCGAAATAGCTGAAATTATGGGTATGAATGAACAGTCCGTTCGCAATATCATCCAAAGGGCATTACAAAAGCTTAAAACTGGCTTTAATCTGATAATTTTTCTTACCTGTCAAATCTTTTTTTAAACCTTTTTTTAAAAATACACTGGAAAAGTGAGTTGAAAATCATAGAATACTCTTTTAGATTTGATACTCTTGTTTTGGGACTTTATCGGGATTCTCAGAATGATTACCGTTTATTACTTATTATCATGAAATATAAAAATTTTAAGGTAGAAGATTTCCTTTTGGACGACGCTTTTATTGCTTGGGCAAAATCGAATGAAAACGATGCTTATTGGCAGCTATTTTTCACTGAAAATCCTAAGCAAAGGTCAGTAGCCGAGCAAGCTAAAAATATGATTTTGGCGGCGAAAGCACACATTAGTTCAAATCAAAAAGAGCGGTTGAAAGCGAATATTTTCACTCAGATTGAAAGTGAGGAAGTCAATGAATCGCGTAAGCCTAATAGGTTGCGATTTATTTACAGAGCTCTTGCAGCGGCTGCTTCTATTGCTTTATTAGCCACGGCTTGGTTTTTTTATTATAAAAACTTGCCAAATACTGAGGGGGGGCAATTTGTGTATCAAGAACTTGTGAAAAGAGCGGATACGCCACTTTTGGAAGTTTTTAATGAAAAAGACAAACCTCAATTGGTGATTTTGGCTGATAGCAGTTCAGTTTTATTGCAGAAAGGTAGTAAGTTGAGTTATTCTAAAAATTTTGATAACGCATCAAAACGAATAGTTTATTTGTCGGGTGAAGCTTTTTTTGAGGTGGAAAAAAATCCTGAAAAACCATTTATGGTATATGCGAATGAATTAGTAGCGAAGGTATTGGGGACGAGTTTTAATGTAAAAGCCTATTCGGGCGATAAAGATGTAATCGTTACGGTAAAAACGGGGAAAGTGAAGGTTTCATCAAATACTGAAATTAAAGAAAATGAGGCTTTTTCAAGCCGAAATACTGAGGGGGTAGTGTTAATACCCAATCAACAGATAGTTTTTAATAGAAATGATGCCCAAATACTTAGGTCTTTGGTAAAAACTCCAGTTTTGCAGGAATTGCCGACTTTTCAAAAATTGTCATTTGAGTTTGATGATACGCCCATAACACAAGTTTTTGACCGATTAAAAAAAGCCTATGGGGTAGATATTATATATGATGAGGAATTGATTAAATCATGTAAGCTTACGGCTACTCTGACCGATGAACACCTTTTTGAAAAACTTAAACTTATATGTTTGACGATCGAAGCTGATTACGAAGTCATTGATGCCCAAATTGTTATTCGCTCAAAAGGGTGTAAATAATGGTATGTGAATCTGGATTTCAGTAGATAATATCTTTAAAATGAAGAATAGAGAAATATGGTATTGCTTTGTTGCCGTTTTAGCCATAAAATATTTTAAAAAAACTTTGGAAAAAGTGAGTTGAATTTTTAGAAATTGCCTTTTCAATTTAGAAAAGCTTTAAAAGAGTCTTTTTGTATATTTTCACTGAATTAAACAACTAGGATTATGAAAAACAACTACGCTGCCAGGCGCACTCTGTTTTCAAACTTGAAAATAGGCATCATTCAGTTTATGCTGGCTGTCCTATTTTCAAGTATGGCTTTTGCCTTTGATTTGAAAGAGCAGGATTTACTCGAACGTAAAGTTTCTGTACAAGCACAAGGGGAAAGCCTTAAGACGGTGCTTAATCTTATAGAAAAAGAAGTAGATGCACATTTTATGTACAGCTCTAATCTTATTCCGACAGATAAAAAGGTCAGTATCGCCGTTAAAAAAGAGCGGTTGGGATCGGTTTTAGAAAAAATCTTGACACCTAATCAATTAACTTACCAAATTTCTGGGCAACAAATTGTGATTAGCCGCAATAAAAAGGTCACTTCCATGGGCGGTGTTTCAGAAAATGTAGCTTCCCCAACCTCAATTCTCGGGATAAATTCTCGGGATGACTCTAAAAATGAGCAAAGTAGTAGCAGTATTGTGCAAACGATTGCCTTTACAGTCTCTGGAACAGTTCAAAGTACCACAAACGAACCTTTGGTGGGTGCAAGTGTGATTCTCGAAGGCACTACAAAAGGTGCAATAACGGATTTTGATGGTAAATACACCCTTGAGTTGACAGATGCTGATAAAAGTGGTAATTTGATATTTAGTTTTGTGGGCTATGATAAGCAAACGATTGCGATTGATGGACGCAGTGTCATTGATGTTATTTTAAAAGAAGCAGGCACTTTGAGTGAGGTCGTAATAGTGGGCTATGGTAGTCAGAAAAAAGTGAACTTAGTGGGTGCCGTTGCTACGGTGAACATGGATGAAAAAATGATAGGTCGCGCATTGCCCAACGTTTCATCGGGTTTGAGTGGCTTAGCTCCGGGCTTATCAGCAATTCAAAACTCAGGCATGGCGGGCAGAAATGGCGCGGCATTACTTATTCGTGGATTGGGTACAGTGAATAACAGTAGCCCTTTAATAGTAGTGGACGGTATGCCCGATGTTGACATCAACAGAATCAATATCAATGATGTTGAAACGGTTTCGGTGTTAAAAGATGCGACTTCAGCATCAGTTTATGGTTCAAGAGCAGCGAATGGAGTTGTCCTCATTACAACCAAATCGGGTAAAGGATTGAAAAAAACGTCTTTAAATTTCAGCAGTAATATGGCGTTAACCCAGCCAACAAAGGCGTTTGATTTTTTAGCCAATTATCCTGTTGCTTTAACTTTGGAACAGCGTAGGGCTCAAACAAATACGCTTCAAAGCAATTTGATTTATAAAAATGGTACAATTGATCAATGGATGGCTTTGGGCTTGATTGACCCTTTACGCTATCCAAATACCGATTGGTGGGATGTTATTCAACGTCAAGGGGCACTCGAAAACTATAACCTTTCGGCTACTGGTGGAACGGATAAATCAAACTTTTTTGTTTCAGTTGGAATGAAAAAGGAGGCAGGACTTCAAATAAATAATGATTATAAACAATACAATGCGCGTTTCAATTTTGACTACAAATTGAATAGCAATATGAATACAGGTGTTAAATTCAATGGTAACTGGTCAAAGTTTTTATACTCTTTAGAAGAAGGTTATACAGATCCTGCTCCTACAAATACGGCGGGTTTTGATATGCAATATGCGATTGCGGGTATTTTGCCATATGATCCTGTTTCGGGTAATTATGGTGGTGTTATGGCATATGGAGAGGACCCACAAGCATATAATCCTTATACTGTTTATCAAAATAACTTGACAAGACAAGAGCGTAAAGAAGCAAATACAACGATGTACTTGGACTGGTCGCCATTAAAAGGTTTGAAAGCGACTGTTGAATATGGTTTAAATTACTACGACCAATTTGGTTGGAATGCCAATACACCCAATCAGGCTTTTAACTTTCAAACTAACGCCTTTGGTAGCCGTGTTTATGTTGGTGCTAATGCTGGGATAAGCAATAACACCAATAATGGCTATAAAACCTTATTAAATGGTCGTTTGAATTATAATGTAAATTTTGGTAAAAATCATGAAATATCAGCTTTGGCGGTTTATAGCGAGGAATATTGGTATGACCGTTTTCAAGGCAGTTCACGAAACGACCGTCTTTATCCTGGATTACGTGAAATTGATGCGGCTCTGACAGACATCCAAACGACGGGTGGTAACTCCAGTACTGAGGGGTTAAAGTCGTACATCGGACGTGTCAATTATGTCGCGTATGGCAAATATCTTTTGGAAGGTAATTTTCGGGTAGATGGTTCTTCGCGTTTCGTTCCTGGGCAAAGGTATGGTTTCTTCCCTTCTGTGGCAGTGGGTTGGCGATTTATGGAAGAGCCTTTTTTAAATAAAGCCTTCGGTAAGATTTTAAGCAACGGTAAATTCCGTGCTTCTTACGGTACATTGGGTAATAACAGTGGGGTAGGGCGCTACGAACAACAAACGACGTTGGCTAATAGCAATTACATTGTCGGAGGTAGCGTAACAAAAGGCTTTGTCAATAACAAATTGGTTAATCAATTCTTGACTTGGGAAGAAACTTCAGTTGCCAATATTGGTTTGGAATTAGGCTTTTTAGACAACCGTTTGACGGCCGAATTTGATTATTATGACCGTTTAACAACGGGCATGAATAGACCTTCTGACTTATCTATTTTACTGACGGGTGCATACAGTGCACCGCGTACAAATATTGGTAATATGCGCAATCGAGGTATTGAAACAACTTTAACATGGCGCAGTAAAGTTGGATCTATCAATTATGGTACTACTTTAAACGCTTCTTATAATGCCACAAGACTTGAAAAATGGAACGAATTTATTGCACGTGGCGCTACGACTGGAGGCAATAATATTGCACTCAATCTTCCTTTTGGTTTTGTCTATTCTTATCAAGACAAGGGTATTGCGCAAACTTGGGCTGATATCTATAATTCAACTCCACAAGGCGCACAACCTGGTGACCTTCTTCGACTGGACTTGAATGGCGATGGACGTATCGATGGTAATGACCAAAAAGCTTTCCCCAAGACTCAACAAAGCAGACCAACGACATATTATTCATTAAATAGCTATATTTCGTGGAAAGGCATAGAGTTATCAGCTTTATTTCAAGGTTCGACTGGACGTAAAGATTATTGGATAAACGCTTTCAATAACGTCAATTTCAGTACAACCCGTTATGCCGTTACTCAAGCACATTTGGATAATCCTTGGAATGTTGAAAACCGTGGTGGTTTGTGGCCTCGCCTTGGAGGCAGCGGTAATAATACAATCACAACAAACTTTTGGTTGGATGATATGACGTATGTGCGTTTAAAAAACATCCAATTGGGTTATTCAGTTCCCGCGAATTTATTTAAAAAAATAGGTGTAAGTTCATTGCGCATTGCTGGTTCGGCTGAAAATCTGTGGACATTGACCTCCTACCGTGGTCTTGACCCAGAGAAAGAAGGCAATAACAACAACCTTTATCCAATTAATAAATCTTACTCACTCTCAATCCAAGTAGGATTTTAAAAGATACAATCATGAAAAAAATAAAATTAATTTCAGCGATATCAATAATAGCGATTTCTTTGGTTTTTCAATATTCTTGTAGGAAAAACTTATTGGATCAAGAGCCCACAACTGAAATTGCCGCTAATGTATTCTGGAAAACAGATGCAGATGCTCTTGCAGGTTTGATGGGTGCCTATGCGGCAGCAAGACCCTGTTTTGACCGTGATTACTATTTTGATGGTCAAGGTGAATATGTAAGAGCAAGGGGAACGAGTACGACATCTGGCAATTTAAGATTGGGAGATGCTTACAATGGTGGCAACTATGATCCAACCGGTTATGGGGCAAGTTTTGATAAAATGTATCGCTACTTATACGGTGCCGTTAATCGTGCTAATTACGTTATTTTTAATGTCAATAAAATGCAGACTGAAGGTAAATCTTCTTCTACGGTTACTCTCGAAACGATTACTGCAGAAGCTCGCTTACTGAGGGGTATGGCCTATTTCAAATTGATATCGATGTGGGGTGATGTGCCTTATTTTACCAATGTCATTTATGAAAACTCCGAAGTTTCTCAACTTGCGCGTACACCTATCGGGCAAGTAAAGGATTCTATTATGGCTGATTTCACGTTTGCATTTGACAAATTACCAGCAAAAGCGTCGGCCTTGGGTAGAGCGTCTAAACCAGCTGCTTTGGCTTTTCGGGGAAAATTGCAATTATACTGGGCTTCATGGAATAAAAACAGCTGGCCTGAGTTGAAAAATTTTAAGCCCGATGCTGCTGTAGCAACGGCAGCATTTACTGCGGCGGCTGCCGATTTTAAAGCTGTGATAAATAATTATGGTCTAACTCTTTATTTGAATGGAGAACCAGGCAATATTGACTCGCTCGGCAAATCGGAAGTATTGCCGAATTATTTTAACCTATTTACACCGAAAGCAAACGGTAATCCTGAAATGATTATGGTATTTACGCACGGTGGAACGGGTACGAATCAAGGAGAGGAACTCATGCGCGATTTCTCTGGACGTTCTCATGAAGGCTCTCAATGCTGGTTATCGCCCCGGTATGAAATTGCAAACAGGTACCAATCTACGATAACAGGTGATTTTGCTGCACCTTTAGTGCCTTTGAACCCGACAGTTAATACCACAGCGAGAACGACATTAAATTCAGCAGTGAATCCTAACAGTTATAGAAATCGCGATTATCGCATGAAATCCACCATTCAATGGGATTATGAAACAAGTATTGGGATGATTTCACTCGCTTCTACGGGCATTTGTCCATTTATTTATCAAACATGGGCAATTCCTGTGACGATTGATGGTGTCAAATACACGACTTACAATACAGATGGATGTAATTCAGGTTATGTGTTCCGCAAATTTGTGCGCAATTATGCTGGTCAAGGGCGGAGTGATGGTGATTTTGCGTGGCCTGTTATGCGTTTGGCAGACGTTTTCTTGATGTATGCTGAAGCAACGAATGAAGTGAGTGGGCCACAAGCAGATGCAATTGATTTGGTCAATAAAATTCGCAAACGGGGCAATTTACCCGCTCTGGCTGCCGCAAAAACAGCGACAAAACAACTGTTTTTTGATGCCATTGAGCAAGAACGCATCGTTGAGTTAATTGGTGAAGGTCAACGTTCATTCGATATACGTCGTTGGAGAATGATAGAAAAAATTTGGGGTGGCCCTGGTAGTGCAGGTGTTTGGCGTATTGATACTTATGGAGCAAATCAACAGCGTTATTATCAAAATACGAATGATAGAACCTATCAGCAAAATTATATTTTTAGAATACCTCCTTCTGAAAGGGATAGAAATCCTAACCTAACTCAGAATGCACCTTGGGAATAGGGTAAAAAAGGAGCAAAATCTTAAAAATACTGAGGGGGTGTAAATTCAACTTTCCATTTCGGATGTTTGGGATAAACTTTTGGAAAGTTAAATTTATCTAACTTTTTTCGGTCAAATTCATTCAATATACAATTTTAAAATAATGAAAAAATACATAAATACAGCATTTGCATTTTCCATTTTGACCTTGACGTGTGTTTCATGCTTCAAAGAAGAAGTACCGGTGGACGAAGATGGATTGCTCATCACAACAAGAACAGAATGCGCGGTTACCAATTTTGAATTGCTTGGAAGTGATTTTGTGACTGTAAGAACGGTCGTACCAGTGATTGATACATTGGCTCAGACAGTAGCAGTTACGGTTCAGTTTGGTACGGATTTGAAGAATCTCTACCCTCAATTTTCATTGTCTCAAGATGCTAAATTGGATCCAAAAATCACGGGTAAAATGGACTTCTCGGATTTGACAAAACCCAAGGTTTTCACAGTGGTTTCTGGCAATCGTCAAGTTAAAAAGCCATACACCGTTAACATCACGGTTCAGCCTAAGTAATTTTTTTTAAATTTTTAAAAAATGGAAAAATGAAACGAAACTATATTTATACCGCCTGTCCGATTTTTGTGGTGGCATTATTGCTTTTTATCGGCTGTAAAAAAGAAGAGTATGCTATTCCAACAGCTAAAGATGTGTTGCAAAATACGGCTATCAAAAGAACATTAGGACCTAATATTGTCACACAAACCATCGATTTGGCTTATTCCGCGGCGATTTTACCGAGTAAAGGAAAACTTACGTCTATCCAAGTGGATGCAACTATTGCTGGTGCAACGGGCACTTTACTTGAAAATAGATCTTTTTTTACCAATGGTAGTGGGGTGGACGTTGGTGTTACGGTGGGGTCGCCTTCCGTGAATGAAGGTACTAAAACGACGGTTAATTTTACGGTGGATACTTCTGCTGCAACGCTTCGTTATTCTTATGTGATTCCTGAAGAAGCGCGTGGCAAAACGGTCAGTTTCACATTCTCGGCTAAAAGTAGCAATGGTGAAACTGTTTCAACTACAATGGGTCCTTACACTGTAGCTAAAATGGATATGGTACGTTTACTGAATGTCAAAACGGACAGTGCCTATATTTCAATTACTGATTTGAAGGTGTACGACCCCAAAACGGCGGCTGCGAATGCCTCTAAAATTGACTTGATATACCTGTTCCGCAATATCACAACAAG
>JANPHO010000217.1:0-19673 GCA_031424515.1 Saprospiraceae bacterium | reverse complement strand
ATATTTATACTTCGTGCCACCTGGCGACAACATAATGTATTGCGATAAAGCCATTTGGCTGAAAACATTAGAATACCGATTGCCATTTTTATCGTAATATCGAATATCTCGCAAACGCCCAACGGGCGGCAAATTCTTTTTATCCTCAAAACCATAAACCAATAAATGGTGGCTCCCAGAGCGCATAAATGTTTCAAATGAAGTAACATAAATCGGCTCTGTGTTGCCCACATCTTGTCGAATAAAAAACTCTCGATTGGTTTTGGGGTCAATGGGAAACTTTGGAATCCGCATTTGATAGCCCAATTGTTTGGGTAAAAAGGGCGGATTTACCCACGTTTCTTCCTGCGGCGATTTGTTTTTTAATAACTCTACATCAGCTACTTTGCCCGTTTTAGGCGCACCTGCGGCAATCCATGCTTCAATAAAATCCACCTCGCCTTGACTGAGGGGGTCACCACCCAATGGCATCAAAGCGCCAAAAGTGCGTCCGCCGTGGTGTCCATTATCACTGTGCAATTTATGGAGTAAAAAACTGGAATCAGGGCGTTGAACATCCACTAATTTCAAACCAGCTGCGCGTGCATCTGGATTTTTAGCTAATACACCCACCAGATTTGCCCACGCATTGTCGGGCGATAAATCCAAGCCATGTTGCTTGTAACTCGCATCATTTTTTGACGCATGACAACCTGCGGTGGCGCAGGATTTATCAAAAATGTGTTTTTGAATCAAATCATAAGTAGCTGCATTAGGGTCAATGTTTTCGGGCTGAACTACTGTATCGTGCTTGCATGCGGGGGTAAAAAGGCACACAAAAGAAATAAAAACAGTCGCGGTGATAAATTGCTTTTTCATGTTGAAAGTCATGTCTTACTTTAAAATATTGATAAAATACGCGGGAATATCCTTTCTTTAA
This sequence comes from Saprospiraceae bacterium, assembly GCA_031424515.1. Classification (GTDB taxonomy): domain Bacteria; phylum Bacteroidota; class Bacteroidia; order Chitinophagales; family Saprospiraceae; genus JAAFJT01. The sequence continues at coordinate 18,754 of JANPHO010000217.1, read as the reverse complement.
AACTAAGACAGACAAAGCCTCTTTTACCCTTACTATAAAATAAAAGTGACCAATAGGCAATGCTGCTGATGCTCATATAAAAGGCATATTTTAATTAAATAATACTGCAAATATGCTTTTACGTGTGCTTTTTTGTGTTCGTATTTATCAAATAGAACAACTTGGAGATTATTTTAACGGTCTTTTAACTTTTGAAATTCAGTTGGAGACATGCCCACCACTTTTTTAAAAGCAGTATTAAAAGCCGTTTTGGAGTTAAAACCCGCTTCAAAAGCGATGCCGACCATAGAAAGGTGCTGATACTGAGGGGTGGTCAGAAGTCGCTTGCTTTCTTCAACCCGATAGCGATTGATAAATCCCGAGAAATTGTCATTGAACCCGATATTGATGAGGTAGGATAACTCATGGGTGCTAATTTTCATCTTTTCAGCCAATTTTGGAAGGCTCAAATTACTATCCAAATAGGGTCTTTCAGAAAGCATTAAATCGGATAAAATGTTTTTTAATGCGCCTAACTGCTCTTCTGACAGTAATTGTTTCTTAGGTGAATCAAGTGTTTCATTTTCATCAATTATAGTCTTGATGTCCAATGTCTCTTGCGGTTTTGAGCTAAAAACTTCACCTTGCTGTAAGGCAAAATATGCCAAGTAAAAAGCAGCTAAAAAATATATCAAGGTAGTAATATATATTTTTTGAGGAATTTCACTGACATAATCACTTAATAAAGCCAAGAGCATTAAAGCCAAACCCCACAAAAAATACCGTAACCACGCCAAATCAACAGTTTCGATAGAAGATGAAAAAAGTCGAACATTTTTTTGATGGCTCAACAGCTTTTTATAGGCAAAAGTCCAATATAAAGCGAGGGGTAAAATAATGAGCAATAATCCTACAAAATCTTCTTCATTTGTATTCTCTAGGCTTTTTAATTTTTCCTCAGATGGGGTAAATGTGTATGCTAACGTTAGCAATGTTATTAAAAATAATAACACGAAATGCCAAAGGTCTTTTTTCCTGAATTTTTTAGCTGGCGTAACAAAATAATCAACCGTTAAATATAAAACAGGGGCGAGTCCAAAAACAGGAATATTGATTAAAGCGATGAAAACGGGAAATTTTGAATAAAAATGGGCTTTATACAGTGGTTCATCAATGAGCGTCAAAGCAACTGATACTAAAAATACTGCCAGCCAACGGTTGGCTGTGATATTGACCCGTCTTGGGTTTACGGCAACGATAAAAGCTAAAAGAAAAAAACAACCGCTTGTGAGTATTGTGATAAGGTCAAGCATATTCCAATTCTGAATTTTAAAAGCAAAATTAGCTTTAACTCTTGATAATATTTACGCCCACTCGTCTGAATATTGATGATTTATAAAAGCTTAACCTTCAGGATTGAGCTATTGAATCATAGTTTTTATAGCAATAAGTAGTTCATTAAAAAAGTCATGCGGCTTTTTATTTTTGAAATACTCGAACATAATCAACTTCCATACTTACAGGGAATATGGTTGCATCTACCCCTTTAGCACCACCCCAATTACCACCAATTGCCAGATTCAATAAAAGATATTGAGATTTATCAAAAGGCCATTCTTTATCGGTTTTATGCTCATTTTTAACGGTCATATAAACTTTTTCATCCAAAAGGAAATCCATTTTTTCTGCCGTATATTCTATTGCATAAGTATGAAATTCGGTGTAAGGGTTTTTAATGAAAAGCCGTTGTGTTTTTTGGGTTCCTTTTACGTGGTTGTAGGCGGTAGTGTGGATGCTTCCCACAATGGTATCAGGGTCATAGCCCACGTGTTCAAGTATATCAATTTCACCACATTGAGGCCAACCAACTTCTTTTATATTGCTGCCCAACATCCAACCTGCAGGCCAAGTGCCACGTCCTTTGGGTAATTTAGCTCGAATCTCAATGCGTCCATGTATCCAATCAGCTTTATCACGCGTCACCATTCGGGTAGAAGTATAGTCTTTACCCTCTTTTTTTTCTTTGCGCGCTATGATTGAAAGCAAGCCATTTTTGACCATCACGTTATTGATATCCCCCTCAGTATAATATTGCAATTCATTATTCCCCCAACCATTGCCGCCGACATCATAACTCCATTTTGAGCTATCGGGTAAGCCTGCATAGTTAAATTCATCACTCCAAACCAGCTTCCATTTGTTGTCTTTAGTTAAGTTGGATACCCGCTTTAAAGCTTTTTCGGGTTCATCAGTTGTCAAATAATCAATATTACGAAGAAGTAAAAAATCCATAATTAAGGTATCGTTCACTGTCCAAGCATTAGTCTGGACGCTTATTTTTTGAGCATCCACTAACCATTTTTCATCTTTTTGAAAAACGCTGAAATGATAATCTGCACCTGTGATGCCATCTGCTTTCAATTGCGCAGCAGTTATATTGCCATTTAGATACTGCGTTTTAGCATTTTTATCTAATTCATGCACCTTCTTTAAAATATCGTAATCAAAACTGATATATACAACCCATTTCTCTGCTTTCATTTTTTGCACCATGTCCACTACTTTTTGAGCCAAAAGCAAAGAGCGTTCTTTGCCAGTAGGCGAAGGCTTAATTTCAGTAATGAGTAAAGTCCTTTTTTGCTTTTTACCAGCTTTCAAATATTGTTGAAAAGTAGGTATCAATTCACCGTTTTTCAAGGGTTTCTTCAAAAGTTCGGTGTATGTTGTTTTTTCAATATCTAAACCTTCATGAAGCGGGTCGTGGCAAATAACAAGCACCTCATCTTGGGTCATGCGGACATCAAATTCAGAACCAGTGCAACCCAATTTTATGGCATTCTGTAAAGAGGCAATGGAATTTTGAGGTACACCGGTGTTTTTCCATGCGCCTCTATGTGCTATGACTTTATTATTGAAGAAAGATTGGGCTTTTAAGGTAAAAAAGCTTGATAAGATAAAGAGAATTGATATAAAAACAGGTTTATACTTGTCCATCAAAAAGAATTAAAAATGATAAAATATATTAAAGGTAGTGTTTTAATAGAAAGAATAAAAGGAATCGTGTGGTTTCTAACCCAAAAAAACTCCGCAGTGGGCATCTTAATAATTTGATATTGCCAAATATCTATTTGTTAGAATCTGCTGTTAAATCATCCCCGTCATTTTAGCCAATTGAACCAAAGCTGTCGTGTCTCTTGCCCCCAGTCTTTCTATCATATTACTCCTATGATTACCAACGGTATTGGTACTGATAAAGAGCCTTTTAGCAATTTCTTTGGTGTCCAAATCCTCTGCAATAAGGCGTAAAACATCTTTTTCCCTGACGGACAATAAATCACTTTTACTATATTCTTTTGCATCAGAATGAAATGTTTGGACACACTCATTTTGCTCGCCATAGGATAGGCGTATCCAATAAAAAGGGAAATCCTTTTTTATGAGATGATTGATATTTTGGACATAATTGAGCGTATATTGAAAGTGACGTTCTTGATCCAACTGTATGGGAACGCCTTGTGAGAAAAGGCGAATCTGCTTATCGTCCTCTCTAATGAAACGCATACAGCAATGATGGATTTTCATATTCCCTTTTTGGGTAAAAGGGATTTTTGAGATGACCGAGTTAAACCAATTAATTGATTCAACATGAAAAGTTGTATAATCTTTGTGGAGGATACTGAATATTTTTTTCATCCTTTCTTCCTGTGTTTCATGCGGCAAAAGACCCCAAAATTGTTCTTGACCCACCTCCAATTCTGGCAAATACGTTTTATGATTAAAAATAGTCAAAATAGTATCTACACCTTTCACACCCTCCAACAAATACCTCAATTCTCTTAGATAATCCTCTTTATTCTCCAGCTCTTCTTCTCCAAAAATATAGCCTGACAACTGCACAACTCGTTCATAGATAGTTTCGGCTTTGCGTAAACCGATTAGGCTTTGGGTTAAAATATCTTGAATCATTTTAAAAAATTGGTTTTAAAAGAGGTTAACTTAATCCCACTACGTCTCAATTTATTTTCATAACACAAGATACTATTAAAAAACTATAATCAATCCACTAATTACACGATGAAAATAGAGATTTTCACTATTGCCCGCTCCTCTTGCCTGTTTTACTTTTGTGACATGAAATTATTTATCAACTTTTATTTAGAACTAAAATGAAATGACACAATTGAACAAAACGGAAGTAAGTGAATTGGTGATTCAATTACAAAATAAAAGTACAGCAGCTTTTTCCGATTTATACGACAGCTATGCCGCCGCTTTGTATGGTGTCACTAATAGAATGGTTCGTAATAGAGATGTTGCAGAAGAGCTTTTACAAGATAGTTTCTTGAAAATATGGGAGCATTTAGATAAATATGACCCTAACAAGGGCACCCTTTTCACGTGGATGCTGAATATTACTAGAAATACTTGTAAAGATTACTTTCGAGGGAAACACTATCATTATCAAATGTTAATTTCTGAAAATGATTTCGAGCTGATTGAAGATAATTGTAAACTGACTCAAATAACAACATATCAAGACGAAAACCGAGATTTATATCAAATAACACAAACCCTTGAATCAAAGTATAAAGAAATAATTGACCTCGTGTATATTTATGGATATACCCAAGATGAGGTTTCAAAAATGTTGAAAATCCCAATTGGTACAGTAAAAACAAGAAGCCGTACAGCCATAAAAATTTTACGGGATTTATACAGTTAACATGATTTATAAATGAATTTAAAGGAATATCTGGACAGTGGAATTATTGAGGATTACTGTTTGGGCGTTTTGAATCCTATTGAAATGCGAGCCGTAGTACGCAACGCGCAACGTCATCAAGAAATTAAGGATGCCATCGACTTATCTGAAAAAGTCCTAAAAAGATATACCGAAGACTTAGATATTGACAATGTTATGGATAAAAAGAATGAAGAAATACGCGCTAAGCTTTTAAAAAAAATGAAAGATTTTCAAATCTCAAAAAAGCAATAAAGATTAAAAACCGGGCTTTTTATGCTGTTAACCCCAACTATTAACCCACATAGGCTTCTTCTAAATGTTCAAGGACAAATTTTGCGCAATAGTCTTTAATTACATCGCGGACTGCTTCAAATTCTTGCATAATTTCTCCTTCCGTTCCTGTAGCTTTTGCAGGGTCAGGAAAATTATAGTGAAATTTCTGCGCTTTGGTCGGAAAATAAGGACAACTCTCTTTGGCATTGTCGCAAACAGTGATGACATAATCGAAATCCACTTCAAAATATTCTGAAATATTATTGGATGTGTGCTGTGAAATATCAATCCCATCTGCTTTCATTGTGGCAATTGCCCGAGGATTAACGCCATGGGTTTCTACGCCAGCACTATATACTTTCACTTTTCTCCCATCGGTGAACTGTTCTAAATAGCCATGCGCTATTTGACTGCGGCAACTGTTGCCTGTGCATAAAACAAGGATATTTTTCATTTTTTTCTTGTTACAATTCTTTAAAAACTCCTCAAAACCCTTCAAAATGAAGAAAATCGAGTCATATACTGAGGGGGTATCTAATCTTTGAACACTGCTGGAATTGGCTTGCCAACCGTTCCGTTTGGTTCTAAGATATTCAACAAGGTAGCAAGTGTGGGCGCAATATCTGAAATATGTGTTCGTTCCACTGTATGACCTTTCGGTATTTTCCAACCATAAAACAACAAAGGAACATGTGTATCGTAGGCATACAAAGTCCCGTGTGTCGTGCCTTTTGTACTACCATAAAACCAAGCAGGCTCAAGCCAAATGAAGAAATCACCGCTCAATTTTGGATTATAAATATTATTGATATAACTGCGATAATAGTCGGGAATAACCACATTCGCCATATCATGAAAATTGATAACATCGCGAACGGGCGAACCAAGTGTCAATAAATTTTCATTTAAAACGCCTTGAATTTGCTGAAAACTCACTTTTTTTTGTTTCATCAAATCATGGTCGATATAGATTTGATAATTGTTCATGGATTTAACCCAATTACCTTTCCCTAACGCTTCTTCTAATTGAGTATTCAAAAATTTTGAATCTTTTGAACTATTGGCAACTCCAGCTGGGATATTGTGTTTTTTAAAATAATCAGGTATTTCAGCGACACCATGGTCAGCCGTCAGAAATACTAAATAGTTGCCTTTTCCAACCTGTTGGTCAAGGTTTTTAAGCAAATCTTCAATATCACGATCCAATCGAAGATAACAATCCTCTATTTCGACGGCATGTGTACCAAACGAATGACCAATATAGTCCGTTGAAGAAAAACTAACGCATAAAAAATCGGTGAAATTCCCTTTACCCATTTTTTCATTTTTCATCATAGCCAAGGCAAAATCCTTTGTCATTGTATTCCCAAAGGGTGAAACAGGAATCGTAAAATAATTTTTCAATGTATGCGGAAAAATGGGCTCAGTTTCTTGCGGCAAATTAGTTTCATAGGGCTGATTATCCTCTTCGCTTTCGGTATATTGACTGATAGGTAATAATGTCTCCCATTTTTGAGCAATGATTTTATCAGGTATTTTTTGTGCATTAAAATCCTTTGCCCATTGTGGCAAATCTTGCATATAATAAGTACTCGAAATCCAATTACCTGACTTTGCATCAAACCAATAAGCCGCATTCCCCGCATGACCTACCGGCAAAACCGCTCCCCTATCTTTTATACTGACGCCAAAAACCCTGGATTTGAAATCATTGGACAATCGAAGTTGGTCGGTAATGGTCGTAGTAAGCAGATTTTTAGGCGACATTTTACCTTCTGTGCCAGAATCCGCACCTACTCCCACCACTGTACTATCTTCTACCACATAAACGTTGCGGTTAGCGAGAGGGTCGTACCATTCATTGCCGACAATACCATTTATGGCAGGAACTGAACCTGTATAAATAGCCGCATGACCCGGTCCCGTCGTGGTCATGGCATAATGATAATGATTGTTTTTACAGTTAAATCCATCATTCATTAAGCGTTTAAAACCACCATTTCCGTATTTCGCAGCGTAGCGGTACAAATAATCGTAACGCATTTGGTCAACGACTATACCCACCACAAGTTTAGGGGAACTGGCTAAAGGAGCAACAACTTCTTTCTTATTTTGTGAAAAAGCCGAGAATGACAATACTATTAAAAATAGACTATAAAAACACTTCATTAGTATGCTATTAAAATAAATGAAAAATACGTATGTTACGTAAAGTTAGCAATTTTACTGAGGGGGTAAAAATATCCAATATATTTGTATATCGCAGACATTCGGCACGTTAAGTTATAGTAAAATCTTGATTTTACATCTTAAAACGCAAAAATGCCATATTTTCCTCGTTTTTTAAAGGAAATATGGCATTTTGATTCTTGGTACTAAGGAGGTATTAGGACTACTTAATCCGCACACGAGGTAAAAGGCCTCGCGCGAGCGGGATGTTGTATAACATTGGTAAAATATGGCTTGTTTACTATCCAGCTATTTCAGTCTTTAGAGCCGGTTTGGCTCACCTTGAAAATATAATTTGTAATGTCTTTAAACTTATTCGATATATCAATAAACTTTTAAAACCTTATTGCCCTGTTAATCAACATTTTATATCTTAGTTTTTTTGTGTGACAGTAATTTAGGTTTCAACATTAAATTATTCTTTTAAAACAAACCAAATACAGGCTTATCGCTGCGAATACTTAGTGACAAGAAGGCAAAATTGATTAACAAATATCAATCGGTCTGTTTATTAAAATATGTTGTAGCTACGCCGCATTTTGTGTTGTGGGGATTGTAATTTTGTTTGAACGTCAGTTAAATATCACGTGCTTAAAAAGATTGTTAATGTATTGGTTTTTTTGTTCACCTTTCCTTGATTCTAACATCAATAAAAAGAAGGCTGTTTTTCAAAGCTACACAAGGTTTTCAAAATACTTAATTTGTTAGTTTATGTTCAATCCTTCAAAAGGTGAACATGTTTTTCATAATTTTTAAAAAAAACTTTCGGAAGATTATTGTAAGAAAAAAATAGACGTTACGACAATGTTTTTTAAATTTGCTATAAGCGAGATAATTCTAAAAAATCAAGCCTCATAGAATGACCCTTACAGCATTTTTAGAACAACTTGAATCCAATGGAAGTAAAGTCTTAGAAACTGTGTGTGCTGAAAGCCGCAATCCTTGCATCGGTTGGCTATTGAATAGAAATAAGACGTATGGTGTAGAAACAGCCGAAGACATTTTTACCGATGCCGTTCTGATATTGTGGCAGAATGCGCAACAAGGGCGTATTAAACCCTCAGATACTCAAGTGCAGACTTATCTGATGACTACTTGTCGCTATATTCAAAACAATCAAATCAGAAAGACGCCGATGGAAGCCGATTTTGATAAATTATTGACTGAATTAGCTGACCAAAATCAAGATGAACGCCTTGATAAAGAAGTCTATTTGAATCGTTTGGAATGGGCTTTAGAGCAGCTTAAAGGGAATTGTAGCATCATTATCAAAGGGTTTTACCTTGAAGAAAAGTCACTTGAAGATATTGCTAAAATGTGTGGACTTACCTATGAAAGTGCCAAATCGCTCCGTTTCCGCTGTTTTAATACACTCAAAAACCTATTCTTTGGCAAAAAATGATGCATAAAAATGGAATTTACAGATAAAGATATAGTACAGTTGGAAAATTTTTGGAAAGGCAATATTTCAGAAGCCGACCGATTAGCCTTAGAAAATAGATTTGAAACCGACCTTGAGTTTCGCAAAAAAGCAGGTGAATTGAAGCTTTTTACTGAGGGGTTGAAGGTGCTGAAAGAGCGTGAAATGCGGAAGCACATAAAAGATATCAACACCAAGCTACCGCCGTTCGACCCGCCTTCATCTACTAATTGGCTCAAAATAGGTATAGTGGCTCTGGCAATAGCCTTAGCTGCTTTTGCCGTTTGGTTTTTTACGATTCGAGAAGAAGTACAGCCTTTATCGCCGATGGTTGCGGCTTATTTTGAGCCCTTTGAACCATTAGGTTTTAAAATGGGAGAAGATTCTAATCAACGTTTAAAAGAAGCTCTTTCAATGTATGCTGAAAAAAAATATGATAAAGCAATTCCTCTATTGCAAAATTCTTTCATCGAGACGAAAGATTCTATGCCTCTTTTTTATAAAGCTGTATCACTTTTGGCAGTTGGAAAATCATCAGAAGGTCAATCCGTTTTTGAACAAATGCAATATTCATCCTCTTATCCAATATTTAGAGATGCTTCACAATGGTATCTTGCATTAACTTATGTTGATACTCAACAAAATGAAAAAGCAGCCAATATACTGAGGGGGATAACAAAAGGGGGATATAAAAGTAAAGCAGATGATTTATTAAAAAAACTATAAAAAACTTAGCGACTTTCATAAAATCTAGTTTGTGAAGCTTTTAAACAATATATTTTTTATGTAGGGTTTCAAAAAAGACTAATAATCTTGTTTACATTTTATGCTAAAATATATTAACAATACGAGTAATTAAAAAATTTTAATTAAAAATAATATAATATGATAAATCCACAATCTAAAATTAAAATTAAAATCCCAACTAATCACAAACCGACTCCAATAGGAGAGGATGGGTTTGACAGTATATTTGAGGGACTGAAAGATACAAATGATAACTCATTTTATTGTATAAAGACAGATAAAAAGAATATGACAATAAATGATAATTGTAATGGTCAACTTATACATTTACCTATCCCTAATACTTTTAAAACAAAAACTGGAGTTCTTGTACATAAAGATAACAATAACCTCGTTTTCCCTATCTTAGTATATTTAGAAAAAGGACTTAAAGAATCAGAAACTGATATATCCACTCATATTTGCGACCGTTCTTCAAATAAGGGGATTGACAAAAAAGGTACAGAATGTGCCGAATTTTTACAGTTAGAACCCTCTCTTTACTTTAATACAACAAAAAATGAAGAGAACAAAGAGATCAAACAAATACCTGATGTAAAAAATAATAGCATTTTCCAAGAAATTGTTAATAAATATAAAGACAAGGAATCCTTATACTATTTACCAACTCGAACAACCAATAACTCTATCATTTATATTGTATTTACAGATAAAAATAAATTAAATGAATTTATTGCAAAAGCTCCAAAGAAATTAGATTATTTCATTGCTCTTAACGGTTTTTTTGTACCTATCGATGCTTGGAACTGTTCCCTTTTATTTCAAAATGATGTTACATTAGGAGTCACGTCAGAAGCAGTAATAGTAAATGATTAGATAGAATAGCTCTGAATGCTTACTTCTATTTTGAAATTTTATGTGAACCTTCAGTTCAATAAAACCAAGCCAGACCAATAACCAGGATGCATAAAATTCGAATTTATGGGATTTGATAAAAACAGGCGCTTTGCTTCACTAAGTGCCTGTTTTGGTTTAGAGTTACTTTTTATCTGATTATAAAATAGGCTTGTGACTTTTACATTGGGGCAGTTTTCGATTTGCCAAAGTGACGCTATAACCGATTTTGTTCCTGCTTGAAAGAAATAGCGAGCCAATGAATACACACCTTCGCCTAAATCCGTATTGCCTACATTTGTTTCACAGGCAGAGAGAACCACTAATTTAGCATTAGTTTGCATTCCTGCCAGCTCAAAGCCATAAAGAGCTTCCTGACTATTTGGCTGAAACCAAATTTTATTATTGAAAATATTGTCAGTTTTACCTTGAGCGTGCAATGAGAGATTAAGTATATCGTAGTTTCTCTGCCAGTATTTTAGAAATTGTGCTTTACGACAATTTGCCTCTACATACGTATCAACTTGTTCTCCGAAAATATTAATAATTGTATCTATTTCTTTTCCCGAGCAGGGTAAATCTTTGGTGTTTTTACCATAGGTAAAATAAAGAATTTTACCTTTTATAGAAATATCGCTTTTTGATAAGTTATGGTTAAAAATTTTCCAAGAAGGAGTATAGGTTATAACTAAGTTGGGCTTTTTAATAAAATATCCTAAAGAATCAAAAGATGTTTTTTTATTAGATGCCAAAAAACATTCAAACGGTATTTGATGTAAGGCCCTATCTGGGCTTATTATTATATCTATTCTTTTATTAAGGTCTTTTTCGTAAGGTTTTAATAGTTGTTGATATAAAAAGTAAGAGGATTCGATAAAATCACTTGTGTTTTGTGTGTTATAATAATTTTTTATAGCTTTTGAAAAACTGATAATGTTTTGACTAATGAGTTCCGATGTAACTTGATTAAATATGATAGTATCTCTACTAATATATAATCCATGAACGATTGTTTGTTTATCACTTAAGTTGTATAGTATAAGTGCTTGCTGCGGAAGCAATTGTGCTTGCAATTGTTTGATTTTTGGTATATTTTGTTCAAATGAAGTTTTTTTTATGACTATATTTTTTTCTAAAGCCCTATTTAGAAATGCAATCCTATCAGTTATCCTGTAATCATTTTTTTTACTAATATCAACCTCTCCTAAAAACTTATCTAACTCGGCTTTGAAATAAATAGAGGAGTCTTTGCCCCCCATAAGTTCAATATCTCTAAAGAGAATTTCTGATTTCATTCGATCTGTAAAAAGTAAAGCATCATCCAAACAATATGATTCTTTGGTTTTTTGATAATATTCATACACAGCTTTTAATGCTTCAGGATAAAGGTCATTTCCTATATCTCGTTGAAATTTCATTATCACATCATTTTCAAAAGTGGACATCCTATCAAATAAAAGGGAGTCAGTTATTTTAAAGATATCAATTGCCGCTTTTAAGTCCGCTATTTTATGATACCTGTGATATTTACCTAAATACGAATTCGTAGCTAAACTTAATGGAATAAAGGGATAAATTGTTTTAAAAGATTTATCAAATAAGTCATTCTTAGATATCACGTTGGATTCATCGACATCATAATTATTTTTCAACCAGCAATTTGCAATTTGAATAGCTTTATTATAGTCTCGTATAGTACTGTCATTATAAGCATCTATAAGGCAGTAAAGAGCTTCTGTCTTAAGGGCATGACCGACTAAAGAGTCATTAGCATATTTTTGAAAAAATTGGTTATAAAAGTAAATAACACTTTTACGATTTTGAGTTAAATTATCATGATAATATCCTAAAAGGCGTTCTTCAAAAGCATAATAATTCTTTTGCTTTTTTACAAAGTTCCGTATTTTAAAGAGATTTGAATTAAATTTGATGGAATCCTGCTGATAAATATTGATAATTATCAAATTTCGATACAGTTCCTGTATTCGAGGATGATTCTCTCTCTTTTTAAGTAATAAAATTGCCTTAATACAGTAATCTTCTGCACTATTGTAATATTGAATTTGTGCAATAGAATCTTTTGTTACATCACCTTTCTTTTTAATTTCTTGCCCTTTAAAACTAGTTGCACGGGCTAGTAAAAAGGTATCTTTCCAAATACTATTCGATATTAAATGTATAACATTATCACAATGAATCTCACCAATTCTATGCCCTCGTTTCATAAAATTGACAAATGCCATACCTAATTCACAACTAGAACTGTATAATTTTAACTGTGGGCTTGTTTGAAAAATATCATAAGCTATGGGCATATAGTTAAAAATAGAATCTGGGTAATCACTAAATTCATAAAATAAATGACCAATCTGCGTCAAACATTGAGCAACCCTCAAATGCTGCTCACCATATACCTGCTTATACCCATTCAAAGCCTCTTTTAGATATTTTTCAGACATTTTAGGCTTAAAAGTATGATAGGCCCATGTACCTATATTGTAATGATAGTCCGCTTGGGCTGTTATACTGAGGGGGGATGAAGTTTTCTCTACCTGACGAATCCAATATTCTGCAACGGAATCTTCGTTCATTGTCAGATTGATATAGGCTAATTGGTTCAATACATATTGGCTATCAGCCGTAGAAAGCTGTTTTTTCAGCACGTTTTTAAACTCATTATTAGCATTTCTATAATCTTGGGCGTATTTATAGGCATCTGCTTTTTCAAAGAGAGAGTTCATTTGAGGCGTGTGTACTGCATCCACTACCTGTTTATCAAAAAGTGCGGTTTGACTTTTAATGTTTTTATAGTAACTAAAACCAAAAATCATTAGAGCTAAAGTAGAAAGTAGTGCAATGTAGCGTAGCATCATAAGATTGGTAAGTTTGGTATTTCAGAATTTCATGCTTTTTACATCGTAAATATATAGAAAAAACAGATTTCCCTTATATTAAAATTAACATAGGTTAAAAATACGCCTCATGATTTCTTTATCTATACTTATTGAATTCTTGGATTTAGATAAATCTCTGCACTAAGTGTTCTTTCTAAAATTCAGTATTTAAGTTTAATATAAAGTCATAATAACTTTATTTTAAAGTCATTTTAACTTTATAATACATTACGCTCTGAAAAATACTGAGGGGTCTGACCTTAAACTGTCCGCTCCTACCCTTCTTATTTCATAAAGGTGTTTTATTCCAATGTGCAATTTTGAGAAAAGCATTTTGCTCATTGTGTCTGATTGAAAATTTCTGGGTGTGAAACTTGATAAGGAACGTGAGATAAATAAAAGCGTGTTTTAAGGTGCAGCGTACTGAGATATTTTCGATTATTTCGGTGCGCTGCACCTCAAAGTCAATATCTAAACTAATTCTACAACTATTACGGTGCGCTGCACCTTAAAACACGCTTTTATTTACTTTACGTTCCTTATCCGTTTTTTTTTAAAAAAAAAATATAAGCTTTTCGGTATTTTTAAAGTTAAAATAAACTTATTATAAGTTTGTTTTAAAATCATTTTAACTTTAAAATAAGTATTCGCCAGATGAAATGATAGAAAATGCTCTTTTTACTGAGGGGTAGCGAATATATTTATGAAAACATTTAAAGTGAAATACCGATTCGAGTAACAAAAAAAATCTGCACGGAGTGTATAGATTTTGATTGTCAGCGCATTTCACCGTCATCCAACTACATTGTGCTTTAAAACGTTTTATCGTCTCAAAACGGAAAAATGAGCCACTCTCCTACCCTTCTTGTTCGCGTTTGATTTGCTCCACAATCGCATTCATAAACCACGAATGACGCGAAACGGGAATCAATCGCTTATCAATCAATTCATCAATCACATCCAAGATATCAGGCGAAAGGCGCAGCTGCACAGGCACTTGTCCGCCTTTCAATACTTTTTTTTGCGATTTTACTGAGGGGGTATTTTCAATCACGGCGGCGGGTACACTCCCACCCTTATTTATCAAAGCCTCTACAATATCTTCACTGACCGTAGGCTTACTTTTTACAGGTTTTTTTGAAAGAGCCATTTTATTGGTTATTAATTGTTGGTTATTAGTTATTGAGCGAAACGAAATCCCAAGAAGCAGGATTTCATTTTTTAACTTTGAAATAAGTTTATTTTAAAGTTACTTTAAGTTCTTTTTAAACTTTTTTTAAATTTAAAATGATTTTAAATATCTTAAATTACCATTTTTTTTCGACCCCTTCCAAATTCTACTACTCCTTAGTTAAAATCTCAAAAAGCTCGTTTACTTCCTTGATGGCTTTTTCATCGACAGGTTTGTATTCCACCACGCTCAAGCCTTTTGAAGCAGCATTCGCAAAGGATTTACGGTGCCCCAAAGCGGCTTCTATCAAGGTAATACTATCCGTTTCTCCTAAAAACTCTTTGGCTTCGGTATTGTCGGAGCCACGTGAATCAATTTTATTCAAGACGGCATAAGCCCGCAATTCGGGTTTGGCAGTCCGCATTTCGTCTATCAATCGAGCCACTTTTTCAAGCGTCCACATATCAAAAGAACGGGGAATAAAAGGCACTATATAGACATCCGAAACCGTCATGGCTGCTCGTTGACTGGTGGTATCACGACCGCCCGTATCAATCACGATGTCGTCGTACTTGCTTTTAAGTTTTAAGATCTCGGTTCTTACAGCATTATTTGCCAGTTGAATGGCCGTGTAACCTGCGCCTTCGGGCAAGCTTTCATTGCGCCAATGCGTAAAATCCGTTGCTGTTTCTTGGTCATCGGCATCCACGAATAGGACATCTCGGCCCTTTAAATGAAGCATCACTGCCAAATTGGTGGCAATTGTCGTTTTACCAGAGCCGCCTTTAATACCGCCTATAGTGTAAATCATAATGAATGGTTATTGGTTTAAACAAGTTAAAATAACTTTAAAATAAAGTCACTTCAACTTTAAAATAACTTTAATGCAAAGTTAATACACCGATTTTAAAGAAAAAAGCTTTTGGAATTGTTTTTATTAAAAAAGAAAATCTCATAAATATCTTGGAAATAGGGTAGTGCAGATTAGGATAGTTTCAATAATTCCTCGAACCTTATTAGCAGTATAATCAAGAGAAATAGAGTTAAATTAAAAGGAGGATTTTCTATCCTTTAGAGTATTATAGCGTGCTGATTCCTATTTTAATGACTAAGTGGTGAATTTTGTGTTGAGGGATTGAATTAATAAATATTGGTAAAATACTGAGGGGTTAAGCTTAAAACAGGGTAGGAGGGCGCTTTTAATAGTTGGAGGATTTTCTATCCTTTAGATGGTTTTATAGTTCAAAAAGAACCTTATTTAGAAAATAATTTCACACAAATTAAAAATTTTGTGTGAAATCATCTTTTAATGAATTTTAAACTTGTTTTTAGGCTCTGTAACTGCTTGATATTCAGTCTGTTGTGAGCTTAAAGGATAGAAATCCCTCCTAAAGGATAGTTAATCCTCCATTAAAGGATAGAAATCCCTCCAAATAAAGGATAGAAAATCCTCGGAATAGGATAGAAAATCCTCCAGAAAGGATAAAATGTTTTTTTATTTCTATCCTTTATTGTACTTTTGTTTGTATGAAACAACCACCTGAGGAAAGAAAATTAGTTGTTCAGGACAACGCTATTACCACGGCGCGCTACACAATGACCGCTTTGGAAAAGAACATCATGTACATGGTTATGTCCCAATTGGACAAAAGTGACCCGCCCACGCGCTACTACCGAATATCGGGCAAAGAGCTGATGGAGCGTACCCGTAAAAAAATCAAATATGAAGAACTCAAAGAAGCTACCAACCGTTTGCTCGACCGTGAATTGGTCATAATCCGTGAAAATGGTAATTATCTCCAAATTCGTCCTATATCTTCCGCTGAATATGATAGCCACGGCATGATAGAGATAGGTTTGGACGCCAAGATACGCCCATATTTATTTGAACTTAAAAATAATTTCACGACCTACGAATTGAGTATGGTTTTGTCTTTGGATTCAAAATTCTCTAAGCGCTTGTACGAAATGCTCGCTCAATTCCGTTCGACTGGACTTTTGAGGATTTCGGTGCAGGAGCTTAAAGAGCGCTTTAGACTATTTGACCCTAAAACAGGGGTGGAGCAGTATGAAAAATGGTCAGCTTTTGAAAAATATGTCCTCAAAGTGGCGCAAGTAGAAATCAATGAACACACCGATTTGGCTTTTGAATATACCCTTAAAAAAACGGGTAAACGGATAACTGATATTGAATTTAAATTTAACCGTCCTGCCAAATCAACGGTTGTGGTGCCGCCGCCAGATGCCGATACTTCTCGGATACTTGAGCGGCTCGTTACTGATTTCAGATTGCGCCAAGACCAAGCTGAAAAAATTGTTAATCAATTTCCGCCTAAAGAAATTAATCGGACGCTGTACGACATCAACCTTAAGAAAAAGGACATTGCGAATATCGGGGCGTACACGGCAAAAACGTTTAATGTTTAAAATAAAGTTATAATGACTTTGTTTTAAGTTTAATATAAAGTTATTTTAAACTTAAATAGGTTCTGAGCGCATGAATACTGAGGGGTAGGAGAGGGGTGGTAGGAATTTTTTAATCGGAGTATTTAGAAACTGAAATTATGGAACAAAATAATAAAATCATCCTTTTTCAAGAGAAAGCCATTCGTCGGGTTTGGCATAATGAGCAATGGTATTTTTCGGTTATTGATGTCATAGAAGTATTAACGGGAAGTAATCGGTCACGCAAATACTGGAATGACCTCAAAAAGAAGCTCACTACTGAGGGGTACGTTGAGTTGTCCGAAAATATCGGACAACTCAAAATGCTGTCAACGGATGGGAAATTTTATAAAACAGATGTCGCCAACACTCAAACGATGCTTCGCTTGATTATGTCCATCCCTTCGCCCAAAGCCGAACCGTTTAAACAATGGTTGGCACAAGTAGGGCAGGATAGGATTGATGAAATTGAAAACCCCGAAATCGCTATTGAGCGGGCGCGAGAGATTTATAAAGCGAAAGGCTATTCCGATGAATGGATAGAGACGAGAATCAAAAGTATTGGCATCAGAAAGGAACTGACAGAGGAATGGAAAGTGAGGGGAGTGAAAGAAGGGCAGGAATACTCCATTTTGACAGCCGAAATCGCCAAAGCCACATTTGGGCTCACTCCCAATGAGCACAAAGCTCTAAAGGGCTTAGAAAGGCAAAATTTGCGCGACCACATGACCAACCTCGAACTCATTTTCACCATGCTGGGCGAGGAGGTCACCAAACAGTTCGCCGTCCAAGACAATGCCATCGGATTTGATGAGAACCAAGCGGTCGCACAACGAGGAGGCACAGCAGCGGGCGAAGCAAGACGCAATCTTGAAAAACGCGGTGCCAAAGTGGTGAGTTCAGAGAATTTTCTGAATCAGATTGAAAATGCTGAGAAGAATGGTGCTTTGCCGTTGGATGAAAATACTGAGGGGTAGGCAAAAACCTACTTCGCCAATATAACACCCAATGCAAAGCCTGCTAATCCCGCCACTACTCCTAAACCAATCTTCTTAAATCGCTCGTGCTTGATACTGGCTACGGATAGGTTAATAGCTTTATCTAATTGGGTATTGATACTTAAAATAGACTTATTGAGCTGATTATTCGTAGCATCGCAGTCCTCAATATGCTTTTTTTGGAGGGCAATAAAATCATCACGATATTTTACTTCCAGACTACTTAAAGAATCTTTACGCTCTAATAAAGTGATTTTAGTTTGAGTATTTGCATTCAAGAATACACGCTCTTTGTTAACTTTAAGCACTTGCTTGAATATTGATTGAGGAATCACTGCCACGGGGTAACTTTTATCTAATAAGTCAGCACCTTGGAGCTCTTTATCGGATGCTATTGATACATATTGGATTGTTTTGACCACATTTGTATCCAACCAAACTTCGATAGTATCCAGCTTTTGAGCCATTAGATTGTTAGTAAAAAGCCCGAGTAAGAGTAGTAAAAAAAAGGAGTGGTAGTTTTTCATTTAGTAAGTTTTTGAGAATTAAAAATGTTTAGATTCTAAACTGTATTGTCCTGAAATAGTTTGACGTTTGCCTACGACAATTTGAATTAAAGCAAAGAGATATTTTCAAATTAGAAGTACCCCAAAAAGGGTACGTGGATGTTAAAATAGACGTCCGTTTAAATTAACAAAAAAAGAGTGTTATAAGAAAATAATTGCCCTGTTTTTAAACCCCAAAGTTTCGATACATGAAGCTAGGGGTAAAAAGGTGCTGAGTACAAAAAGCTACCAAACACTCAAAGACGGCGACCCAAAGGAGTTGCTGTAATAATTAGTTGAATAAGCTCTTGAATAAGCCAAATAATATTTTGCGGTTTTATGTTCCAGTCATTTACGGCTGTGAATGACTGGAACAAAAGCGTAAGTGACTGGAATAATGATTTTTCAAGATTTT
>JANPHO010000216.1:0-12303 GCA_031424515.1 Saprospiraceae bacterium | reverse complement strand
ACAGCTATGTTTTTGTAAAAATCACGAAATCGGATTACGTCAAAGTCTTAGAGACAGATCATGTAGCGGGCTTTTTGAAGTTCGGTAAAAATCTGCTATCAATCCCTGAAAGAGAAATAGATTTAATCCGCCGTTTGATAGGTGAAGATATTGAGGTAGAGATAGAAGATACGAGTTTCCACACGGGCGACTGGGTTGAAGTCACTAAAGGTTCTTTATTGGGCTTACGTGGACAATTGGTGAAAGAAGCGGGTAAGGAAAAGTTTTTGGTTGCTTTGACCAATTCAGGTTATTCGCTGAATATTAGTATAGATACTCAGTTTTTACAAAAAATAGAGAATTAGATTTACCCCCTCAGTAGTTAGCCAATTTAATCATGTAGGGTATAACTTTTGGAAAGTTTGCAACTTTCCAAAAGCTTATAAACAAAACAACCCAACATTATTAACTTGATTACCCCCTCAGTATTTTTAATCAAAGTATTGATTTTTCACCTCATTAAAATTATACAAACGTGTGCGGAATAGCAGGAATCCTCAATTTAAATTCTGATAAAAGCATTGAAAGACCTATTCATGCTATGACGGATGCTTTGGCTCATCGAGGACCCAACGCTGATGGCTTTTATATTGAGGAAAACAGAATTGGATTAGGTCACAGGCGGTTATCCATCATTGATTTATCGACGGGGGCGAATCAACCTTTTAGCGATGAAACTGGGCGATATACCTTGATTTTTAACGGTGAAATATATAATTATCTTGAAATAAAAGCTCTTTTACCCAATTATCCTTTTAAAACGACATCGGACACGGAGGTCATTTTAGCTGCCTATTTAAAATGGGGTAAAGCCTGTTTAGAGCATCTCAATGGCATGTTTGCCTTTGCCCTTTGGGACAAAATGGAGCAAAAACTGTTTGTTACAAGGGATAGATTGGGTGTGAAGCCGTTTTACTATTATTTTAATAACAATCATTTTCTGTTTTCATCTGAAATAAGGTCGTTATTAAGTTCGGGTTTTATTGAAAGGCGTTTGGATAAAAATGCCATTCGGGATTATCTCGTTTTTCAAAGCGTTTATGCCCCTTTTACCATTATAAAAGACATTTTTCAACTTATGCCGGGCGAGTATGCGACAGTATCCAAGGCGGGCATGGAAAAAGCGTTTTATTGGAAAGCTGAAAATAGGCATTCTGCTGAAGAAATACCCGATTTATTGACGGCTCAAAAAAATGTTAAAGAGTTGCTTTCGGCATCAGTTGAAAGACGCATGATGAGCGATGTTCCACTGGGTGCATTTCTTTCGGGCGGGATTGATTCAAGTGCAGTTGTGGCGTTGATGGCACAAGCTTCGGAGCGCCCGATTGATACTTTTACAGTCAGTTTTGCCGAAAAAGAGTATGATGAATCTCGTTTTGCGGATATAATTTCTAAAAAATACAATACGCATCACACGACTATTCGCCTTTCACCCGCTGATTTTTTGAAGGAATTGCCAGATGCTTTGGATGCCACTGATGCTCCAAGCGGCGATGGATTGAATACTTACGTGGTATCAAAAGCGACTAAAAACGCTGGTGTGACAGTAGCACTTTCGGGTCTGGGCGGTGATGAACTCTTTGCTGGCTATCAATATTTCCCTCAATATCAAAAGATAAATAACTCGTTTCCTTTTTATTGGCAAATTCCTTCTGGGGTCAGGCATCCTTTATTGTTTTTAGCGGGTACGATGTTTTCATCCAATCAAAAAGCGGAGCGCATCATCAATATACTTAATCTTGACAGTCCAAGTATTGACGCCGTTTATCCATATTTTAGGCTTATCAATACTGAGGGGGAGGCGGATAAACTTCTAAAAACAAAAGGCGCATCAGATTTGATAATTCGTCAACTTTTAAAAGAAAGAAAACAAGATATAGGGAATTTACCGCTTTTAAGTCAAGTCTCGGTTGGTGAAATACTGGGTTATACCCTCAATGTTTTGCTTCGAGATACCGACCAATTTAGTATGGCTTCCGCCTTAGAGGTGCGTGAACCCTTTTTTGATTATAAACTTGTGGAGTACGTTTTGAAAGTGCCTGACCATTTTAAATATAATAAATCGACGCCCAAAAGCTTATTGGTTGGGGCTATGGGCGATATGTTGCCTGATTCAATTGTTCATCGCCCTAAAATGGGATTTTCGTTTCCTTGGCGTGATTGGCTCTTAAATGAATTACGTCCATTTTGTGAAGAATATCTGGATTATTTATCCAATTACGACATTTTCGACAAGCAAAGGATACAGTCAGAATGGACATTATTTAAAGATAGTAACGGTAAAAAATTCTCTTGGGTGAAGATATGGCAACTGGTCGTATTGTCCCATTGGCTAAAGAAAAACAACATACTCTAAATAAACCTCTTTAAAAATTACAAGTACAACCCGCACCTTCGCCAAAGCTTTTAAATCTTTTCGCAAATTAAAAATCTCATCTCTTTACAATTAAAATCATTGGAACCACATGATTATACTCGGACTAAACGCCTTTCATGGCGACTCCTCGGCGTGCATCTATAAAAATGGAGTCCTCATTGCTGCTACTGAAGAAGAGCGCATTCGCCGTCAAAAACATTGGGCAGGCTTACCTACCGAGTCCATCAAATTCTGCTTGCAAGAAGCCGGTATTACATTGAGAGAGGTAGATCATATCACCATTTCGCGCGACCCAAAAGCTAAATTAGGGAAGAAAATCCGATTTGCTTTAAAGAATGTTCTTACGCTCACGTCAATCAGAAGTAGAGCAAATAACTCTTTACAAATCAATAATCTCAAAAAAGAGATAGCGGATCGACTTGGTTTTGATTTACGTTATTTCAAGGCTCAAGTGCATTTTATTGAGCATCACAGAAGCCATATGGCATCGTCATTTTTGGTTTCACCATTTGATGAATGCGCTATTATTTCCATCGATGGTTTCGGAGATTTCACCTCAACTATGCGCGGTATTGGGCAAGGCAATAAAATTAAAGTTTTGGATAGCGTATCCTATCCACATTCATTGGGCGTTTTTTATACAGCCTTTACGCAACTTTTAGGTTTTCCTCATTACGGCGATGAATACAAAGTGATGGGTTTAGCACCTTATGGAAAGCCCAATTATATCAATGATGTACGCCGTACCATCATTCTAAAACCCGATGGACTATTTGAGTTGAACCCCAAGTTCTTTAAACATTTCAAAGAAGGCGTGCAAATGAGTTGGGAGGCTGGAGACCCTCAAATAGGTCCTTTATTCACTGACTACATGGCTAATGTTTTTGGTGGTGCGCGCACTAAAGAGATGCCTTTAACGCAATTTCATAAAGATTTAGCGGCTTCTGTTCAAAAAGTATGTGAAGAGGTTGTTTTCTATATGCTCAACGACCTTTACGATAAAACGAAGTTGGACAGTGTTTGTATCACAGGAGGTGTGGCACAGAACTCGGTTTGTAATGGTAAAATAACGTCAAATACACCATTTAAGCATGTTTTTGTTCCTCCTGCGGGACACGATGCGGGCACGAGCGTAGGCTCAGCCTTGTATTTACAGCACCAAATGCTCAATTTGCCGCGACAAATATTCAAGCATCAGGCTTACACAGGCGCTCAATTTGATAACAATACCATAAAATCATATTTAATTGGTAGAGACATTGAGTTTGAGGAGATGACGGATAATGAATTAGTTGACATCGTATCTGATTGCCTCATTGACGGTGGTGTAGTGGGTTGGTTTCAAGGTCGTGCGGAGTTTGGTCCTCGGGCATTGGGCAACCGTTCAATCTTAGTAGATCCAAGAAGAGCCGACGCCAAGGACATTTTGAATCAAAAGATAAAACGTCGGGAAAGTTTCCGCCCTTTTGCGCCGTCAATATTAGAGGAATTTGTTTCTGAGTATTTTGAACTCAATGATAGTGTGCCTTTTATGGAGAAGGTTTTTCCCATTAAAAAAGAAAAACAAGCATTGATTCCTGCAGTTACGCACGTGGATGGAACGGGACGTTTACAATCCGTTAGTCAAGTCGATAATCCTCGATATTATCAGCTTATTAAGGCTTTTTATGATAAAACCAACGTTCCGATTTTAGTCAATACATCATTCAACGAAAACGAGCCTATTGTCAATTCGCCCGAGCATGCTTTAGAGTGCTATTTACGGACTAAAATGGATATGCTTGTTTTGGGTAATATTATGATTAGAAGAACCCATTCGGGCAAACAGTCGAAAGGAAAAGTCTATGAAAGTAATGCATCCATTGCTCAGAAATAGTGTACTGACTTTGCTTTCAGGTTCACGCTTTTTTAATTAAAAAGTAAATTTAGATGAGAAATATATATCTATTTATTTTCAGTATTGCCTGTGCCGTAAACCCTTTTAGGCTTATGGCACAGCATGATACTGTTTATTATAACGTTTCTGCCATCTCCTCCACTGTACCCAATGCCTTTGCAATGGGGCACTTAGGGACTGTAGGTATAAGCGGCAACATGCTCAGTACCACCCGATTGAGTGACAAAGCTTGGGATCCTGATGCCAGTGGGGTTCTTTCAGTGGGTTTGGGTAATCCAGAGAAATACATAGGTATTGACCTTCGCGTCAATATCTACGGCACTTCTGATACCTACGGAGAGAAATCTAATTTAGGAGAGGGAACCATTGATTTGCATTTAAATCGAAAACTCAATAATTGGCTTTGGGTGGCTGCCGGTGGATACGATTTATTGGGTTGGCATACCTCAGAAATAAATAGATTGCAGAGTTACTACACTTCTTTGACGGGCGTTTTATCCTTAAAAGAAGGTAACTCAAGCGCATTCTCGACACTTTGGCTCACTATGGGGCTTGGTAACGGACGTTTTCGTACCAATAAAAACTATGATTTGCCGAAAAGTGGTAAAATGAACATCTTTGCCAGTGCCGCTATTCAGGTTTTACCAAGAGCAAATTTCATAGCTGAATGGAGTGGATACGGCATCTACACAGGTATTTCTTTTGTTCCTTTTAAAAAGGTGCCATTCCAAATGATTATTGGCGGAGATGATTTATCCAATAATCAACGGCGTGTAGTCCTTGGAGCAGCTTTAGGTTTTAATTTGAAAAAGAAGAATACCGATGGTTCTCATAATCAATCATTTTATTTGCCCGTTCCGCCGCCGCCACAATCTTCTCGTCTTTAATACTGAGGGGTAGCCCCAATTTCCGTGGGGGTAAATTCTCTTTTAAAATATAAAAAGCCTTGCTTGAGTTATCTTGAGCAAGGCTTTTTGCATTTAAAAACTCATATTATTGACCTAAATTAACTTGAATTTTTTTGAAATTAAACAACATCTGTACAACTTCTTAGGTTTCAAGACTAAAAAGACTGATGCTGTTAAAATTTAATAATTTTCTGCTGTGTTGTTTTTTCTCCGTCCGTTATATTTAGAAAATACGAACCACTCAATAAATAATCAGTTGGGATTGGCATTGAAAGTACCCCCTCAGTATCTTTCGTTTTAGATTGATAAACTAAACGTCCCACAATATCTATTATATTTATAGTCAGATCTGATTTTTTTGAAGTTGAAATTTCAATGGATAAATCTTGATTAAAGGGATTAGGGAAAGCCTTGACGGATAATCCTTTTTGTCTTAATGAAGATATACTAATGACTTTAGAATATTGGAATTGCCCATCCAAATCATTACTTTTTAATCTGTAATAAACGGTATTACTGAGGGGTTGTTTATCCAAAAAATCATAGCTTGCCGCTCTACCTTTTGACTCTATTTTACCTATTTTACCAAATTTCTTCCCATCTAAAGAAGCCTCTATGTCAAAATGAGAAGTATTAATTTCAGAGCCAGTTTCCCAAGTTAAAAAATTACCCTCTTCGGTGGTCTGCGCTTGGAATTTAGTCAGTGTGATAGGTAGAGCTGATTGCCAAACCACAGTAGCTGGCTCCGGTAACCCAGTGGTTTCATTAATTCTTGTTACAATAGTGGGAATTGAACCTGGATAGTAAATATCATTATTGTTGTTATTGGAATTCAATTTCGTAAAAGAAAGTGAAGCTAAAAGTATCGGCGTTGATGTAATCAGAGGAAATGAATTTCCTGAAACTTGTACCTCCAAAAATATAGTCTCGCCATTTACCTGCAAAGTGCCAAAGCCTCCTGTTTTTTGAGGATTGGATAGATTGTGAGGGCTAAAGCCGAATATCAAGCTACTGGTACCGATTCGAGTATCAGGGGTTGCTGAAATCATAACATCGCAGGTAAAAGTGTTGCCGTTTGTAACTGGATTTTGTACTCGAATCAAGAATTGGGCAGAACTATTTGCCATAAAAGATAAAAAAAGGATGACGGTGGTTAACTGTTTCATATTTCATATTTTTAAAAGATGAAAATTAATTTAATTTGTTTCGGTTATTCCAGGTTATACTTCTATCGGTAGCCTTGCTTGAGTTATACTTGAGCAAAGCTTTTTATATTTATTTAAATTCATATTATTGACCTAAGTTAACTTGAATTTTATTGAAATTAGCCCTGATAAGGTTTATATCTGTAACTACAATAAATCCATTCATATCAACATCAGCCGAGCGAGTTAAATAATCAAAGGCAGATAATGTAGTATTAAAAACGGCTCTTACAGCGTTTATATCTGTAACTACAATAAATCCACTTCTATCTACGTCGCCAGAATAAACACCATATCTATTAGGGTCACTTACATTTACCTTTGGTAATAATACTAAGGAATTAGTGAGAGCATTTGAATTATTAGTAAAGTCAATGGCAGTAGTTGTATTATTATTTAGAGTTAAAGCAGTATTGGTACGAGTAGCAAAATGGACACGATGTCGAATAGATAAGTGATAGCTACCGCTGGAAAGCCCATTAAAGATTACCGATGAAACACCATCAACATCCACAATATCGCCGTCCTTTTGCAGTAAAGCAGCTCGTCTGGCTATTACATTTGATCGGTTATTCACGTCTCTGAGCTCTAATAACACCCAATCTACTATAGCATCATTTCCTGTGACGCTTAGAACTGAGGATGTAGTGGATTCGGTACCCGAATAACTTGTAGCAGACGTTCCTGTAAAAGTTAATGTATTAAATGGTTGGTTGGTTGGCAGTTTATTATTAGCTCGTAAAACATCATTCATTAAGCCTGTAGTTTTATCATAAGGACCCTCTAACAGCAGTTTAATTGAC
Source organism: Saprospiraceae bacterium (assembly GCA_031424515.1). Lineage (GTDB taxonomy): Bacteria > Bacteroidota > Bacteroidia > Chitinophagales > Saprospiraceae > JAAFJT01. The sequence goes on along the minus strand of JANPHO010000216.1, from coordinate 5,074 downwards.
AATTGAACCGGCAATGCTGCATCACAAGCTCCTGCCAATGTCCACCCCAAATCTTTCAACAAAGCACATCCTAGTTTTCCGGGAAATTGTTGAACCTCATTAGTTGAAATAGAAGGCGTCATCAAAGCATTGCCACTGGCCGCACTGTATGTGCTTTCATCAAAATGTGAATAGGTAGAACCACTGGAATAAGTCACTGGAGCATATAGTTTAGCAGGGTTTAAAGAATTACTGGCTTTTACATTTGAACCTGCGAAAAATAGATTATTTGTAGTGATGAAAGAATGTAATTGAGTTGAAGGATTAGCGCTCGCGCCTGTGTTTATTATGCTTACATTGCTACCATTTTGTACTGAACGGTCATAAATAATAGGAATCGTGTTTAAGCCCGAAACAAAGCCCCAACAGCCTTCGCCTACTGTGTTTGTGCAAGGAGCTCTGTTACTTCCAGAGCGTCCAGAACCACTAAATCCTAGACCATGACCTATTTCATGTAAAACAACACTGACAAAATCGATTTTCCCTGCTTGGGGGATTCCGTCAAGCCCGAAGTAGAAATTAGTATATGAGCTGTTAAAAGTAGCATTTATATCAGATAGACCTACACCTAAGTCCGAATTGGTTAGTTTATCAGCTAATGGATCGGGGTACCACGTTGTTTCACCACCCGATATTAGCCCCCTCAGTCTATTAGCTCCTGCAGAACCTAAGACACCCGCTGATAAAGCAGAAAAGGAAGCATTAATACGAATGGTTTGTGGCGATGTTATTAAGGCTGACCAAATATCAACGGCTCTTTGAAAAGCGGCTTCTGCTTCGGGTGTAAATCCAGTGTATGTGACCGTAAAAGTAGCCGCAGATATGCTTTCACCTGAGCGTAACTTAATGCCCTGTGAAGAGCGCAAGGGCGGAGCCATGTTTCGTGCACCATTACCGTCTTTCATTTTAATGCTTTCATTATATAAGCTGATAGCCTGTTTCATAAAAGCTTCGTCTTCAGTACAATCCACAGTACCCTCTGGCGACACATATACGTAATGAACGGGCGCGGGCATTGAATTAGGTAATAATGTATATTGGTTTTGAGCAAAAGATGTTTTACTACACGTTAAAATCAATAGAATAAATAGTTGTTTAAAAAGAAGTGTTTGTTTCATTGTTGATAAATTTGATAGTTCTTCATTGTTGATATTTACAAAATAGCTGTAAAGCGTTCGTAGTTAACCTACTACGAACGCTTTATTTATAAGTTATGTAAGCTTTCAAAGCTAATTTAGCTTTTTCGGATATAAAAAAATAACTTAATTTATAATCAGTTTTTGAATTGATTTCTCTCCTCCATTTGTGAATGTTACAAAATAAATACCTTTACTTACCCCCTCAGTATTCCAGTCAATATTACTTAAATTATCATCTTTATTTAATTTTCTCAGGTAAATAAGTCTCCCTGTAATATCCCGTATTTCAATTGCAGCGTCTGCTCCTTCATCCTTAGATAAATTAAATGTTACTCTATCACTTGCAGGGTTAGGTGAAATAGTAAATATTTTCTCATTTCCATTTTTATTCATATACACTGAAACCACTTTAGAGTACTCGAATGAAGCATCTAAATCCACCATTTTTAAGCGATAATAATTGATTCCTTTCATTGGTTTTTCATCAATAAGTTCATAACTCTGTTTTGAATAAGAATTTCCATTTGACTTTACAATGCCTATCTTGTTAAAAATCTTTCCATCTAAACTACGCTCAACTTCATAGTGACTGCTATTTTTTTCAGAAGCTGTATTCCATTCAATTTTTACATTTGTATTGAGGGGGGTAGCGATGAAGGTTGTTAGTTCAACTGGCAAAGCAGCGAAACATGACGTCATCTGAATATTGGTAGTAGCTGTAATACAACCAAAATCAGTAATCTCAACGTCATAAGCTCCAGAGCTAGACTTAGTCCAAGTAAATGTCTGAGAGAATGTACTAGTGCCATTAGGTCCAAGTACAACATCTTGCGGACTTAAGGTACCTGTACCTTTTATATAAACACTTCCAATAGCATTTTCAGACGCAGTATGATTAAACTGATAAGTTACACTGTTAGTAGTCTCTGAAAGTTTAGCTAACGAGAAACAATATGTCTGAGCTAATAAATTGTTATGGAATATACATATTGTATAAAAAATTAATAGATTTTTCATTGCAGTTTTTTATTTTGAGTGAGTTATTATTGATTAATATTTACTTGTATTCTATTGAAATTTGTGCGAACAAGCGTAATGTCAGTAACTATTATAAATCCATTCATATCTACATCTGTAGAGCGGGTTAAATAGTCGAAATTAGTGATAGATGTATTAAAAACGGCTCTTATAGCACTAATATCCGTAACTACAATAAAGCCATTTCTATCCACATCACCCATATAAATGCCGTATTTATTCGGGTCGCTCACATTTACTTTTGGAAGCAATTTAAGGGAATTCACCAATGCATTTGAGTTATCAGTAAAATCAATATTTGTGGTAGTCAAACTATTCAAAGCAACAGCGGAAACGGTTCGAGTTGCTAAATGCACCCGATGGCGAATGGATAAATGATAACTACCTGCATTAACATTATTAAAACTTACTGGTGAAGTACCATCAACATCAACAATATCTCCATCACGTTGTAGTAATGCGGCACGTCTTGCCACCACTATTGAACGATTAGTCACATCTCTAAGCTCTAATAAAACCCAATCCACAATAGCATTGCTGCCTGTAACACCCAATACCGTAGTTGTCGTCTCTTCTGTACCGGCATGACTGGCAGCATAAGTACCCGTAAAAGTTAAAGTATTAAAAGGTTGACTGATAGGAAGTTTATTATTTGCACGAAGGTCATCTCTCATTAAACCTGTACTTGCTACATATGGTCCTTCAAGAAAAACTTTCGGAGACACTAAAACCACAGTTTGAACTTGTATCACCACACTCGTAGCATTATAAACTACATTAAAATACAATCCAGAAACAGGCGGAATGGTAATACTTGAAAATTTACCCGTTCTACTGGTACATGTCAAAATAGTAAAAGAATTACCAATCACGGGCGTAAAACTACCCCATGATATTTGGAGAGAAGCGTTGGTTAAATTAGCATTTCCAGTCACATCCATTGTTTCATAATTGGATGTGGAGGCTATATCCGATAAAAAACCGCCGAGATTCGTGAACGAAGAGCCATTCCCCAAGGCAAGTGTTTTATAATTCAGAGGGCTGATGACCGCTGTAACGGAAATAGCACCACTATTTGCATCCCCTATTTTCACCGTTTTAGTGGTAATTTTATCTAATTCGGCATCTGATAATTCAAGTGTATTGGCTGCTACATCTGTGATAGAACCAACACTTATGGGTGTGGTATTTGAGCGTTGACGGAGTAAGACGAATTCAGAACCTATCGTTTTAGTAGAGATTACGCTTGTAGTAGTAAAATTCATTTTATTAGCAATCAATGTAATATTGCCGCCATTGGTTGCTGTAGTGATTGTTCCTTCAATCGTGTAGATTCCGTAACTGGCTGCTCCACCCCCCTCAGTACCAGTCATCTGAATATTGCCTCCACCAGAAGTTACGGTGGCTCCAGTTCCTAATGTCGTTCCGAATATATTCATGAAAACACCGTGGTTTCCACCTCCTGAACCTACTCCTCCTATCCCATTGACTGTAACTGTACCAATACCGCCCGCTGAAATGACGCCAAATTTTCTCATGTACACACCATAATTATCAGCGGAAGTGCCTGCTCCCCCACCCTGTCCAGTGACACTTACATTTCCATTGAATGAGGTTACCGTAGCATTGAATTCACCTACTAAAACACCCCAATTATCATTGCCTGAGGTTGCACCACCCGTTCCGTTGAGGGTTACAGTACCGTTACCACCAGCAATTATTTTAGGACCAATATTGACCCAAACGCCATAATTCGAATTGGATGTACTGGTTCCTCCACCCTGCCCTGATATATTAATATTACCGCCTTTGGTGGAGATTAGGCTGTTTGAAGTAGAGTCAATGACTACAATATCATCTCTACCAGATATAACCACACCCACATTATTGCTACCAGCAGTACCTCCTGCTATGCCAAAAATGGTGATTGAACCTGCCCCGCTTGCCTTGACAGCACTAATACCATCAATATTGACTCCGTAATTATTACGAGAATTAATCGGGCTAATTTTACCACCACCTTGACCAATTATCGAAATATTGCCATTATTGGATGTTATCTCTGATTTATCCGTAACATATACCCCATAATTAACATCTCCAAGTGGGTTAGAATTATCGCATAATCCTTGAATTGTAACTGTTCCGTTTCCTCCGGCTGATATTTTACTGCGTGTGCTCAAATAAACACCATGGTTTTCGTTGGCAACAAGAATACCGCCACCACCATATCCGTCCACTATTATATTTGCACCTAAAGATGTAATAAGTGAAACGATAGGCGGGTCAGAAACCATTAAAGGATTAGCGCCCAACAAATAAACACCATAGTTTTTTTGATTTTGGCAAAGCCCGCCTCTACCTTCTACGGTAACTGTGCCCGATGTCCCTCCTTGAATAGTTCCACCTTGCTGAAGGTGAACACCATATTGAAAATCACCTACTGTACCGCCTTTACCTTTTACCGTTACAATACCTGTTCCCAATGATTTTACTATCGCCCCGTTAATATTAATTCCGAAAAAAGTACCAGCCGTTGGAGTCATTTGCTGATTAGCGAGTAGAGTCAAATTACCATTTATGACACTAACAATTGCGGCGGTATTGACATAAATATTTCTACTTGCGGTCATACTCAAATTGCCTGTATCAATCAAGTTAATGGATTCATTGATTTCAATAGTGGTGGCCGTGAAACTAAATTTGCCTTTTCCAGTTAATTGATGACTGATAGATACTGTATTATTGGGTGTGTTCCAGTTTAAAACACCATTAATTTCTAAGTTATTAGGAATATTATTTAAATGTTTGACTATGATAGTATTTCCCGAAGGGAAAGGATTAGGTGGTACTCCGTT
>JANPHO010000215.1:0-10871 GCA_031424515.1 Saprospiraceae bacterium | reverse complement strand
AAATAATACCATGATCGGGTTTTATCAAATCAGCTACGAGGGTAGGAATACCGATACCAAGATTGACAACATCACCGTATTTTAACTCAGCAAATGCACGACGAGCCATATTCATCCGCCCTTCACTCACTTTTTTGGATGCGCTGACCGAAGCAGAACTGCCCAAATCCTCCAAAGTGGTGTGCGCTTGAACTAAAAAATCCACGAAACAGCTTTGAGTGTGAATATTTTCAGGCGCAATTTCACCAACGGGTACGATGTGTTCGACCTCCGCAATCACCAAATCCGCTGCCGTAGCCATGGCTTTATTGAAATTTTGCTCAGTCATGCGGTATTGTAAATTGCCCGCAGTATCGCCTTTCCAAGCTCTTACAAAAGCCACATTGCCTCTAATACTGGGTATAAAAACCTGTTCTTTACCGTTTATCATCTTAGTTTCACGACCTTGAGCAATTAAAGTACCCGCTGAAGTAGGTGTGAAAAAACCACCAATCCCTGCACCACCTGCTCTAATCGCTTCTGCCAACGTGCCTTGTGGCAATAATTCGTACTCAACATCACCCGATTGAGCCGCTTTGACTGCTTCGGGATTGGATGTGAAAAATGAGCCAATCATTTTCTTGATTTGCCCATTGCGCAAAAGGCGACCGCCTCCCAAACCGACTTCGCCCACATTATTACCAATAAAAGTGAGGTTTTTAGTGCCTAACTCGGCTAATGCGTGCATCAAATGGACAGGATTGCCCGTCATACCGAAGCCGCCTTGTAGTAAAATATCACCGTCTTTCACTTTAGCTGCTGCTTCGTGAACCGTGATTTGTGGAACTTGTTTCATGATTGCGTCTTTGAGTTTTGGGTTTTAAGTTTTGGGTTTTGAGTTATTATACCACTCAAAACGCGAAACTCAAAACCCAAAACTGATAAATTAAACTTGAAAAAATACCGTTTCGTTATCGCCTTGCATTTTAATATTGAAAGTATAAAACACTTGACCATTGATTTCATTGCGTTGTGCAATGAGCGTTGATTGCCTTTCCGTAGGCACCGCATTGAAAAGAGGGTCATTTTGGTTCGCCGTCATTTCATCTGAGAAATATAACCTTGTATAAAGATTGTGCAATGAACCCCGCATAAACAAAATAATATTGATATGAGGTGCTTGACCATCAATGCCAGCCGGTTTTAAAGTCGTAAAAGTGAATTTATGGGCATCATTTGTACCCGTTCCCAAGCGACCAAAACCCGTAAAACCATCATTTTTATCTTGAATAGGCTCCAAGCGGTATTGCCCTTTTGGGTCAGCTTGCCAGAGTTCAATCATGGCGTCGCCGATGCTATTACCAGCACCATCCATCACGCATCCTGTAATGAAAATGCGCTCCCCCTCAGTATAATCGTCCGTTAAAACGCCATTAACGATGCTGTTAAAATCATAACCATATTGTTCCGCCGTTAAACCATAAGCGAAAAAAGGACCCACGGTTTGGGACGGAGTTGTTTGTAATTTTTCCATTATTTCTTATTTTCAAACGGTGTTTGATATTTTCCATTTAAAACAATGTTAAATTCATAAGCCAGAGCAAATTCTGCATCCGTCAAATCCATGCTGAATTTTGAAACCATTAAATGCCTTGCATGTTTGGGTGCTGATTGAAAAATTGGGTCATATTCAAACAATGGGTCGCCAGGGAAATACATCTGAGTGACCAAACGGTGTTCGATTTGATGCCCAAGAACTGAAAAATGGATATGATTCGGAAGCCAAGCGTTGTAGTGATTGCCCCACGGGTATGCACCCGGTTTGATGGTATAAAAGGTATAACGCCCTTCATTATCAGTCAAAACACGTCCGCCACCTAAGAAATTTGGATCAAGTGGTGCATCATGAATTTCAGCTTTATGAATATACCGTCCTGCCGAATTGGCTTGCCAAATTTCAACCAAAATATTAGGCAATCCATGACCATATTCGTCCATCACCTTACCCGTTACTTTGATGCGTTCGCCAATAGGTTCACCATTTTTACGGGCATTTTTAGTCAAATCATTATCCAAAGCCCCTATTACCGATGCCCCAAACGCAGGCAAACGAAGATTCTGTAAATACTCCTTTACAGGCATCAAGGGCATGGTAGGGCTTCTTAAAATAGTGGATTTATAATCTGGGTATAGTAAGGGTGGTTGAGTGTCGAAATTTACTAAATCGTATTTCGTGTTTGGTATATCGTTTTTCGTACTTTCCATATTGAAAATTTTTAAAAAATGAAATAGCTTTTTATATTGTGCTGATTAGTGTGTTTCGGGGGGCGTGTTTCGTTTTTCGCGCGTACTACGTATAACCGAAACACGAAACACGATTTTACTAATTTTAAAACTTACTATGATGCAAGACTTTAAAAGTTTAGATGTTTGGCGTGAAGCCAAATCATTGGTTTTGATTATTTATAAAATTACCGAAACATTCCCAAAACATGAATTATTCGGTTTAACCAATCAAATGCGTCGTTCAGCAGTCTCTATTCCCTCTAATATTGCAGAAGGGATAGGTAGAAGAACCAATAAAGACAAAACTCAATTTTTATACACTTCAAGAGGTTCATTATTTGAATTAGAAACTCAATATATTATAGCCCATGAACTTTTGTATATCACAATTGAAGATTTTAATACTCTTACAAATCAAGTCATCAAATGTCGTCAACTTATCAATGGCTATATTAACTATTTAAAAGACAAGGACGATTGACGGGGTGCGTGTTTCGGGGCGCATTACGTGTAACCGAAACACGCACCCCGAAACACGACAAACGTCAAGAGAAGACCTTTTTAGCCAATTTATAGGCAATATTCGATACAGGCACGCCCGCATAAATTCCAATATGTAATAAAACCTCTTTAATATCTTCAATCGTCGCCCCTGTATTTTTGGTGGCTCTGAGGTGCATTTCAACCTCCTCATGATGCCCCAAAGTGGCTAAAACGGTAATTGTAATCATGCTTCTTTCACGACGAGTCAAAGTCGGACGAGACCATACAGCGCCCCAAGCACTATTCGTAATATACTCTTGAAAATCGGTATCAAAATCCGTTTTATTGGCTTCGGCTCGGTCCACGTGCGCATTGCCGAGAACAGCTCTGCGGGTTATCATGCCCCGTTCATAGAGCGTTTTAGTATCTTGGTAAAAGGTAAATTCAACGATGTATTTAAAAATTTCGTGCGGAGCTTCCACACACGGAATATGCCCTACATTATCTATTAAAACGTATTCAGCATTCGGAATCGCATCTGCCATTGATTTCACCAAATCGGGTGGAGTAGAGCCATCGACTGAACCCGCAAAACACAAAGTAGGCGTCGTGATAGAGCCTATTTCAGCCCTTAAATCATTCTTTTTAATCGCCTCACACGCTTGGATATACCCCTCAATATTGGCGTTAGAAAGCATCATTTTATAGCCATTCAACTCATTCGGGTGGTTTTGGTTAAAATTTTCAGAAAACCAAACTTTTATCACCCCCTCAGTAATGGAGGCAATTCCATCGGATTTTATCTTCTCAATGCGGCTATTCCAGCCCTCGTCAGTGCCAATTTTAGGCGCAGTATTGCTTAAAATAAGCTTTTCAAGCCTATTTTTATGATGAACACCCAAATATTGTCCAATTACACCGCCAATGGATAAGCCGATTAAAACCACTTTTTCAATGCACAAAGCATCCATTAAGCCCAAAACGTCAGCCGCATAATCCGCTATTAAATATGGTTTCGGTGAAACGCTCGACAAACCATGCCCTTGTTTGTCAAAACGGACGATATTACCATAGTTTTTCAACTCTTTCACCACACCATCCCAAATCCGAAAATCTGTACCCAATGAGTTGATAAAAAGGAACGTTGTATCTCGGTTATTGTTGAGATATTCGTAGTGAAGCGTGTTATTGTTGATATTTATAAAAGTCATTATTACTTGTCAAAGCGTAAAAAAATACTTAATTTTGAATTTTAAAACTACACAATTTTTAAATGGCACGTAAAGATGTTTTTCACGAACACGTTAAAGAATCACTCATTAGTGATGGTTGGCAGATTACCGATGACCCATATAAAATTAAAGTCCGAGGCATTTACCAAGAGATTGATTTAGGTGCTGAAAAACTAATTGCTGCTGAACGAGATAATCAAAAAATTGCTATTGAAATCAAAAGTTTTATTGATAAATCGCATCTATCAGCATTTCATGAGGCACTTGGTCAATTTCGCAATTATCGTCGGGCATTACGCATAAAGGAGCCTGAAAGAAAGCTGTTTTTAGCTGTACCAGAACCTGTTTATAATAAATTTTTCACAAAGCCTTTTATTCAAGAAGCCATCATTGAAGAAGAACTTCATATTATCGTTTATAGTATTACAGAAACAACTATTATATTATGGATAAATTAAATAAATACCGAACAATTATTCGTCAAACATTATCTTCTTTTAGAGAGGCACATTATGCGGGTTCACCCAACCTAAAGAATGAAATCATTTTTGATAATGAAAATGATCATTATTTAGTTATGACCATTGGCTGGGATAATGAAATCCCTGTGCGTGATACTGTTTTTCACATTGATATTATAGACAGCAAAGTTTGGATTCAAGAAGATAATACAGATTCAGACATTGCATCAATTTTAACGGATGCAGGTATTTTAAAATCTGATATCGTATTGGGTTTTCAATCTCCGTCAATGCGTAAGTTTTCAAGTTTCGCAGTTGGATAACGAACTAAATATCTTTCAAACCCACATAATTCTCCGCAATAGTCGTTGCATAGGCTTTTGAATGACCAATATAGTCAAATTTTGACTTTTGAATCATATTCGGGAAAGAGCCGTGTTCCGCCTTTTTATGAAACAAATCAGTCATAAAATTAGAGAAATCCTGTGCTCGCCAAATTCTACGTAGGGCATTTTCAGAATATTTTTCCAACAGATTGTCATCGCCTGTTTTATAAAAATCAATAAAAGCATTCGATAACCACCGAATATCAGCCACCGCCAAATTTAAGCCTTTTCCACCCGTAGGCGGTACGATATGAGCAGCGTCGCCCGCTAAAAACAACTTGCCATATTGCATATTATCGATCATAAAACTGCGCATGGGGGTTATGCCTTTTTCAAAAATCTCCCCTCTATTCAGCTTGAAATCTTTATTGTCACCTAAGCGAATTTCGAGTTCATCCCAAATTTGCTCATCCGTCCAGTTTTCAACTTTATCGTCATTGTCCACTTGAATATATAAGCGACTCACCGTTTCAGAACGCAGACTATGCAGGGCAAAACCCCGCTCATGATACGCATAAATCAACTCATCCGATGATGGTGCAGCGTGCGCCAGTATGCCCAACCAACTGAAAGGATACTCAATTCTGAACTCATTATAACTGTCTTTTGGCATATTTTTACGCCCGATGCCATGGTAGCCATCACAAGCCGCAACGAAATCACACTCTACTATATTCGGGTTTTGAGTTTCGGGTTTCGAGTTTTGAGTATAATGAATTTTAGCAGTATTGTTTTGCTCCCCCTTTGGGGGTTGGGGGGCTATATTTTCTAACTGAGTGGCTTCTGCTTCAAAAATAATCTCATTTCCCCGTTCTAAATTGGCTTTTATCAAATCTTTTACAACCTCTTGTTGACCATAAATTGTGATACAACGACCACCTGTCAAATCCATAAAAGGAATGCGATGCCGCTCACTATTAAAACTCAAATACACGCCATGGTGCTCCAACCCCTCAGTATTCAAGCGGTCAGCCACACCCAATTCACGATATAAATCCACGGTATTTTGCTCTAAGAGACCTGCCCGCACGCGTGATTCCACATACTCACGGCTGCGATTTTCTAAAATCACACAACTGATTCCTGCTTTTTGTAAAACCAAACCTAAAGTCAAACCTGCAGGTCCCGCACCGATGATGCCAACTTGTACTTTTTTCATGTTAGAATGAATTGGTAAGTCAAAATGAATAATCCGAATAGGCGAGCCGGTTCAGAATGTTTTAAATGTGCAACAAAGATAGTGGGTACTGAGGGGGTAAAGTTTGGATTATTTTTAAAATTACTTGTACAAATTAAACATTTTAATTTAAATTTATGCTTTATGTGTAGCAGTGACTGAGTGACTTAAAGTCACTCCGTCACTTGTTTAAATGTTTAAAAAGCATTTTTATTTAAATAAAAGGCATTTTTAGCATTAAAATATTTAAAATCGCCTTTTAAAATCCATTGTAATTTTGAAACATTAAAATGAAAAAGAATATAATTAAATACGGACTTTACGGCGAAGATGAAAAGGCATTGATTCCCGATTTTGTGCATTGCGAAACCATCGAAACGAGAAGTCGAGCGCATGATTGGGAGATTAAACCCCATATTCATCTTAATTTGCTGCAAATTTTTCTTTTTGAAAAAGGAGAAGGTGTGATTATTGGTGAAAAACAGGATACCACTTTACAAACACCCTGCATCGTGGTGATGCCAGCCAATAACTTGCATGGATTTCGGTACACAACCGAAACGAATGGGCGAGTCATCACCCTTTCCGATTCGTTTTTGGAGAGCCTTTTTAAAACGTCACCCAAGGTCAATTTGGAATTGAACCAAATGCGGCATATTCCTATTGACAACGAAATGGCTCGTTTTGAAAGCCTTATCCGCATCATTGACCGCATTTCTGAGGAATTGTACGAGGATTTGCCTGAAAAAAGGTTGGCGTTGCAAGCCTATTTGAGTATATTATTGGTGGAAGTTTTTCGATTTGCTTATCAAAATAAAGAGCGACTTTTAAAAACGGATAATCGGCAATTAACGTATTTTCAAGAGTTTCAAAAAAATATTAAAAAAGCCCTTTCAGCATCCAAAACAGTCGCTGAATATGCTAAAGAATTAAATATCACAACCGTTCATCTCAACCGTGTATGTCAATCAGTGGCTCAAAAATCAGCTTTGCAAGTGGCGCATGAACACATTATTTCGGAAGCTAAAAAGTACCTTTTGCACACGTCATACACGGTTACAGAAGTCTGTTATATGCTGCATTTTAACGACCCAGCGTATTTTTCAAGGCTTTTTAAAAAGGAAGTGGGGGTATCGCCAAAGGCGTTTAGGATAAAGCGGAACTCCAGTTCAACTTGAATAAAAAAGTCATAAAAACTGCTTACCACCATCTACCACAATCGTCTGTCCTGTTACGAAATCTGAGGCTGATGAGGCTAAATACAAAGCAGTCCCCACAATATCTTCTGCTGACGAAGGGCGTTTGATAGCACCTCTATCCACACCATATTTGGCGGCATTTTCAATCAAATTAAGACTGGCATCAGTCAACGTGAATCCTGGCGCAATAGCATTCACATTGATATTAAAATCGCCTAATTCCTTTGCCATTGAGCGAGTCAAGCCAATTACACCGCCTTTTGACGCTACGTAATGCGACCAATTGGGCGAGCCACTCATCACAGTTGCGGATGAAATATTGATGATTTTACCAGCCCCCCGACCCCCGGAGGGGGCGTTTTTCATATAAGGAAAAACAGCTTTTGCACACATCCAAACGCCTTTTAAATTGACATTCATCACCAAATCCCATTCGGATTCTGAGATTTCATAAAAAGGTTTTCTATTAATGGTGGCATAAATAGCGGCATTGTTAATTAAAACATCAATATGCCCAAATTTTTCAAAAACCGCTTTTGCCATATCTTGTGTGGAGGTTTCGTTGGCAACATTGACCGCAAAAGAGACCCCCTCAGTATGAAACTCGTCTGAAAGCATTTGAAGCGTTTCATCAGCTCCAATTTTATTTAAATCACACACAGCGACCTTTGCTCTAGCTCGCGCAAACGCCAAAACGAAAGCCCTTCCCAAACCGCCTGCTGCTCCAGTTATGATGACAACTTTATCTTTCATTGTATTTTTTTATTTCAAATAATCTTTACAACGGGCTGTTGAAAGCATCATTTTAGCCATCATAAGCCCATTTTCTGTTAAAAAAGTAGGTAAAACGAAATTTTCAAGAATATCTAAAACTTCCGCTTCTGATATTTCAAACCAACCTTGAATGGTTTTGATGCCATGTGGCGTGTATCGCCAGAGTTTATCGGCTTCTTTGAGTAAAGCATCATTGGTAGAGCGGGCGACTTTTGTGGTGTCGTGGCCGTCAATGATAGCGGTTATTTTTTCGATTAATACTGAGGGGTAGCCTAATTTCGATAAAATCTGTTGGGCTATTTCAACGCCTTCTAATTCATGTTGCCGAGTGAGTTCGGGATATTTGTTATTGGGGCCAAAAGCATGCAAAATTTTATCAGCAGGAATCATTTTCCAGCCTGTATCGTGCAGTAAAATGGTGGGTAAAAGTATATCGGCTTCGCCTTCTGGGGTAAATTCAATCAGTCGTTTTAATATGGCATACGAATACAAAGTATGTTCATCATTTGAACGAACATCTAAATAAGGTTGGGCGGCTTGCCAAATAGGTATGTCTTGTTCTCGCAACATTTTTTTGAGTGTTTGGTGTATAGTTTTTAGTGTTTAGAGCCCGTCTAAACACAAAACACTAAAAACTACACACTCTTTCAATAATTCAAATAAATCGTTTTCAATTCCGTATAATCTTCCACGCCGAAATGCCCTTTTTCACGTCCAATACCGCTTTGTTTCATACCACCAAACGGCACATTGTGGTGTGAGCGATGTATATTATTGACCCAAACAGACCCCGCTTCCAACTGTTCTGCTAATCGCAAACCCGTTCCTAACTGCTTTGAAAACACATAAGCAGCCAAACCATACGGACTATCATTCGCCCAATCTAAAGCCGTTTCGAGGCTATCAAAAGGCATGATACCGACTACGGGACCAAAGGTTTCTTCTGTCATTATTTTCATTGTGTGGTCAGCATTAGCAACGATGGTGGGAGGGAAGTAACAGCCTGTATCGTATGTTTCGCCAATGAGTTTTTTACCCCCCCTCAGTATCTGGGCATTTTTTTCAAGGGCATCAGTAACTTGTACTTCACTATTTTTAAAAATCTTTTCATTGATAAGAGGACCCATATCGCAAGGGCTTTTAGCGTCGTTGCCGATTTTTAATTTATCCGTTAAAAGGCTAAAACGATTTAAAAAGTCTTGATAAATGCTTTTATGGACGTAAATGCGGTTGACCCGATAGCAAAATTGTCCGCTATTCGCAAAAGCATGTTTTACAAGTGCAGGGCAAGCCACATCCAAATCCGCATCTTCGCAGACTATGGCAGGGGATTGACCGCCGAGTTCAAGTGTGATGCGTTTATTGTGCGCTGCTGCGACTTGTGCAATATGCTTGCCCGTAGCCGTGCCGCCTGTAAAAGCTATTTTTTGCGTAATCGGATGTTCTATTAAAACATTGCCTATCTCGTGTCCGAAACCTGTGATGACATTAAAACAGCCATCGGGGTAGCCTGCTTCTTTAAAAATTTCAGCCAATCGCAAAGTAGAAAGCGGGGTATCTTCCGAAGGTTTTGCCACGACTGTACAACCTGTTATCAAGGCAGCGCCCAATTTAAATATCAAAAGTGTAATTGGATAATTAAAAGGCGTAATCGCTACAACGACTCCAATCGGTTGCCGAATGACTAACACTTGCTCGCCTTCGATATTATTAAGGGGAATTTCACCCCTCAGTCGCAAGCCTTCTTCAGCATAAAAATCGAGCAACTCGGCACTCCTCATGATTTCATTTAGACAACCCGCTAAAGGTCTTCCCAATTCGGAACGCAGCAAATGAGCCAATTCATCTACATTTTGTCGCATTAAATCAGCCGCCCTGTGTTGCAATTTAGCGCGTTCAGCAACGGGTATTTTTTTCCAAAGAGTGAAAGCATTTGAAGCAGATTTTAAGGCATTTTCAGCATCTTGGGCATTGCCACGAGTGCATTGAGCGATAATTTCACCAGTGCAAGGGTTCGTAATATCGAAGTATTGACCCGATTGTGGCAATTGACTTTGCCCATTAATGAAATGATTTTTTTGAAACATTTTTAATTCTCCATTTTCAATTCTTCAAATAACATGACTTAAAAGCAATTTACGAGTTTCTATCAAGTCCTTTTTTGCCATTTCAACGGATTCGGGCAAATGTAATTGCGGAATGACTTGTTGCTCCAATCGGGCAGCATATTGTGAGGGTGTTTGTTTGAACCAATCCGCTGCCACACACACGCCGACTATATGAAACCGCCATAATTTGTCCGCATCTCTCACAATTTCATCTTCCAATGACTTGGCAAAAGTACGTGTATCGTGCCCATCAATGATGGTTTGAATTTTTTTAATGAAATCATCGTCATAGCCACACCCCCTCAGTATATCCACGCACAAGCGCACGCCTTCTGATTCGTGGAGATAACGGACATCGCTTTGGAGAAAATTTTCACTTTGAAACCCTTTTTTAAATATATCCTCTTCATCAATCGAATACCAACCAATATCATGCAGAATGATACCCGCTGCTGCTACATCTGCATCTGCTTGCGGGTAGTGCTTGAGTAGGCGCAAAGCATAGTCGTAGGAAAGCGGTATATGCACGTCGTTTTTTCGCACCCGCATATACTTTTCCGCAGCTTTGAAGATGTTTTCGTAAGCTGTTAGGTTCATTTATAATTATTTGATAATCAATTATTTAGGAATTATTTTGTTCATTCTGAGCGCAGCGAAAAAATCTGCATTTTATTATTCAGATTCTTTCGCTACGCTCAGAATGACAAAAACGGATACCCCCTCAGTATTAAGCCGCTTCCGCTAAAATAGTTACCTCACCAGTGTTGCCATTCACTCGGATTTTTT
>JANPHO010000214.1:0-4374 GCA_031424515.1 Saprospiraceae bacterium | reverse complement strand
GCTGTATTTAAAAATAAATTCAGGAGCGAGCCCCGAATATCAGTCACGGGTATCTCAGTTAAGTGTGCTGACACCCTCATTTGCCATTGCACAAGATGTATTAAAAAATTTGAATTGTGCGAGTCATCCTGAGCGCAATCGCAGTTTATCCATAGGTTTGGGTAAAAAAGTCCTTGAAAATCGAGTAGAAAATATTTTGGAATCACAGGAAACTCTGGCAGATAAGCGGGTTCTTATAGGAATCGATGGTGGTCGTACAAGAACCAGAGAGTGGAAAGCAGAAAGTGAGAGTAGTTATGGAGAATTCGACACCCCGTGGAGAGAGCCTAAAATGTTGGTTATCAGCACAATAGATGATAAAGGGAAGGTCGATAAGAAGCGATTGCCGATATATGACACAAGCTTTGGAGACGATGAATTATTCGCCATTTTAAAGGCATATTTACAGCACTTACAAATATATAAAGCTCAAAGTGTACAAATAGTGGCAGATGGGGCTGCTTGGATATGGAATCGGGCTCGACCGATGTTAGTTGATTTGGGTGTAAAAGAAGATAAAATCATAGAGAGGTTGGATTATTGTCATGCTATTCAACATCTCAATGAAATAGAAGTCTATTTACCTAAAACTTTACCCAAAGCCATTCAACAAAAAACGATGAAAGAGCTCAAAGAATGGCTTTGGGCAGGTAATATTTCACAAATGAAAAAGATTTTAATGGATATTTTCCCTGATTGGGATAAAAATCCTTTAAAACCATTTGATTATTTTGAAAAAAATCAGAAAAGAATGAATTATGAAGCATTTAGTGACCAAAATTTACCAATTGGTAGTGGTATAATTGAATCTGGTATTAGACGAATCATCAATTTGAGGTTCAAGTGCCCTTCTGCTTTTTGGAATATTGAGAATTTAGAGCCACTTTTCTTCCTAAGAGCAGCTTTTTTATCGGGTAGATGGAACATCCTTTTCCACAATTTGAATAAATCTTAATGTTTTCTACATTTATTGGTTACACCCATACAACACTTAAAGTTTATATATTTTTCATATAAATAAAAAATGCCGTTTAGCCTTGTGAATGATTGATTAAACGGCGGTATTATGTAAATATTCGACGTGCGGGCGGATGGGTTGTTGAAGTCTCTATATCACGTTACTACAATGGGCTTTAGTTATGCCAATGTCAGTTTAATTTATTAAGTGATCGGATAAAACTATTTATTTTGAATTAATTTTTTCTTCTAAGCGTGACAATATTTCTAGTCCAGTAATGATTTTGTCAACTTGAACTAATTTAATAACAAGAGATTTGTCTTTTAAAAAAAGCTCATTCATTACTTTTTCAGCTTCTTTTTGATTTTCTTTAGCAAGTTTGGTAATTTGTTCTTTGATTTCTATTGGGTTGTATTTGTCGGAATGGATTAAATAAACCAATAATTTATGCAATTCAGCGTGATTGAAACCATAAAATTGTTGTATCAAAAAATCAAACATTTTATGCGTTACCAAATTATTGTCAATTATGCACTCCCCCAATTTGCGTAACTCTGCCCTGTTTTTGAATTGTAAAATAATGAAGGGGACTAATTTTGAGTCTATATTTCTATTTTTGATTAAAAACTCACCTAAAGCCCGTAATGCGGTCTGGCTTTCGGCTAAGTATTCTACCATTTTTTCTGTAATTGTATCATCTTCATGTCCATATTCAATGATATTCTTTAAAACAGGTATTAAATTGTGCTTATTTTCAATAGCACTAAATGTTTGTTCTATTGATTTAAAGTCTTGTTTATCTAAAAGTTGTAATAAAATATTGGCTTTGATGGTATTGTCATTTATCTTATGAAACACCTCTATTGCTGATGTTTCATCTGATTCTTTATCATAAAAATACCAAAAAATATCTCTTTTCTGAAAATCATCATTCGGTAATAACTCAATGGAATCTTTATAAACCAAATATTTATGACGCTCTTCTTCTTCGCCAAGTTTTTTATAAATGGCAATGGCTTTATTGACCAATTCAGGAATAATTTCATAGGGATTACGGCTTGTACCCGAAGCTTTCGCAATAGCTTTAATTAATTTTTTAACATCTTCTTCAACAAAGAGCCTTGTAGTCTGGCTGTCTTTCATAGGCTCAACTATATCCTTAACCTGTATCTCATCTGTTAATAAAATATAACTCGTCTTATTTGCTAACCAAAAGGCAGACCATTCAATATATGCCCATGGGCGTTCTATATACTGCGGGGTTAAAATCGATAAAATAGCATCGCAATCCCTTAAAGCTTCTTGCAAATTTTGCTTCCATTTTTCTCCAGCGAGTATATCTTCATTGGCAAAGTAAAACGTCACATTGCCATCAAAGGCATTGTATATACTATTCCTCAAATGTTCAGCTAATTTGGCTTCTTTAATGGAATAACTTAGAAAGATTTTATAATTCATATTATTTTTTTATACTATTTTCGAGAATAGTATGTTAGTGAAATTTATTAGATTATCTCGACTGACCACCGCCAAACGACATTTATTTTGCCTCGAATACTTGGGAAATCCGTTTCTAATTTCTTTTTAAATAATTCACATTTATTGGCGAAGCGTTCCAATTCTTGTTTTTCAAGTATCAGCCAATCACTGTTGTCTATTTGTTTTTCTTGCAAACCTCTACGGCGTTGAATAGATTCATTTAAAGTCGATAAAACGGTTGGAATATCTGTTAAAACAGGTGTGCCATCTTCTTCAAAACGGATTTGCATATTAAACTCTCTACTGCGTTTTATCACTTTAGCGTTTTGAAAATTCACCAATTTCCCTTCTTTTATGTTGCGAATATACTCATGATTGGCAAAATTCATTTTTTCGGGTACTAAAATTTCAAACCGCAATTTATCTATTTGGCTCTTTTTCAACTTAATATATTTGTCTTTTTTTTCTTCATATTTAACTTCCAATACGTATTCATCTCTGCTTTCAAGTTTCAAAAATACATCGGGTAAAAACATACCTAAAAAGTTTTTTAAGTAATTCTTTGAAAGCCCAACGGCTGTAGGAATTTCTGCCACAGGGGAATCGTAAAAACTGGTAACAGGATTTGGAAACCAATCTCTTTCGCCCAATATTTTTAGAATATCTTCTATTCTTGGTTTTAAAATAGCGATAGAAGCCCCTGAATTACTGAGGGGGAGCTCAATAAAGCGATAAGCAGCAATATCGAAAGGGGTTTGTTCATTATCCTGTTTGGCAGAACTGTCTTTTAAGATAATAGAAGGCTTTCCAAAAGAATGATAAATACCCAATTCATACATCACATTGGGATTGTTGCCTGTAATATCTGCCACTAAAATATCGGCTTGTTCCAAATTCAGCAGCACTTGGTCCATGATAGACCCAATTTGACCTTCATCGGGCGTGATGACTCTAAACCCAAAAGGCTCTACTATTGGTCTGACAATATCCCGTGCCAGCGTCAGTAATTTTGTCATATCCTTCATTGGACCAATGACGAAACAGCGTTTGATTAACTCTTTGGTTTCCATAGGTTTGTTTTATTATTGGTTTAGCGAAAAATACTAATGGAGACTTTTATGTAACTGCATTATTAAGTTCAATATAGCGTGAAAAAAAAATCATGTAGTTTTTTCATACGGTTTTTATAATCTAAAATCATTAGCAACTGCTCCTCTGTATAACGACGTTTTTTAATTTGATAATCTATTTCTTTATCTATTAAATTTGAATTTTCACTTAATATTTGATCTAAAACAGGGTGATTGTATTTATTATCTACTAGGAAAATAGTTTTATTCACATATCCTTTTTCTATGATAATTTTAGCTTCTATCATAACAGGAGCACTGATATCTCTCGTATCAAGTATAATTACTTTGCTTATTTCCATCAAAATCATAACTGATTCCACCCAATCATATTCTTCGTTAGTCCTATAAATACTTTCTTTGCTAAAGTTTGGTATATCGGCAGCTGGAGATTTGTAGTTAAGTAAAGATGAAATAGGAAATGGCATTTTTGATAATTTTGCTTGCAAAATCATATTTTCAGGCTTTGATGTTGATAAGAAAAGAAGAACTGGTGGTAAAATTTCAAGTGCATAAAACAAGAGATTAACTGAAATAAATACCAACATTGTATATTTTAAAATATTGAGATTAATCAAAAATGAAAATAGCAAAATTAAGAATAATAACCCTATAAATATTAATTTATGTTTTGGTTTAATGTGTGCAGGGCTTCTTTCTTTTAACAACAGATTCTTTTTTATATCTTTTTTTGCAGGAAATTTGAAAAACTTTATATAATAATAAATTTTGTCAAAAACTGAAAGGAAAATCATTATTGAAAGAATA
>JANPHO010000213.1:0-2560 GCA_031424515.1 Saprospiraceae bacterium | reverse complement strand
CTTGATATTATGCGCTTCAAGGGCTTCTTTATCCTCATTAGTCAACATATCTTTCAAAATTAAAAGCGTAAATTGGTATTTCAATTTTTCAACTAAATACGTTTTCTTATCATCCAAAAAGAAATCTTTTACAGCTCTACCGACCCCTAAATCGGACGTTTTCCACTTACCCTCTTCACTGTTTGGATATTTTCCGTAAATATTCGGAACACTCAAACGCCCACAATTGATTTGCTTTTTATAAGAAATGTCCGTTTTTGCTTTTTCTAAAATCTCATTTCTCAAAGCGGTTGCCGCCTCGCCTTGTGGTGCGATAAAAGTATTGGATTGACCTGTACAAGCAATATTTTGGGCAGATGCAGCGGTGCGTTCTGCGTTGTATGTTTCTAAAAGCTGCGGATTCCCCCCCCTCAGTCCCGAGATTGTCGGGATTTCGTTCCTCAATATAAAAGCCAATTTCCAACTCAAATTATCGGCATCTTCAATCCCACTATTCGCACCTCTTGCGCCAAACGGACTGACAACATGCGCCGAATCCCCTACAAAAATCACATTACCATGCACAAAACGGTCTAATTTTTTACTACTAAAACTATAAATACTCGTCCAATCCAATTCAAAAGGGCGTTCTCCAACGACGCTTTTTATTTTTTCACGGATGAAATCTTTGTCTTGTGCCAATGAATTATCGGCATTTTTGCCCAATTTAAAATCCAAACGCCACAGGTTATCGGGCTGTTTATGCAGCAAAATACTTTGCCCACGGGCAAAAGGTGGGTCAAACCAAAACCATCTTTCGGATGGGAAATCGGCTTCCATTTTAAAATCGGCAATTAAAAAACGCTCTTCAAAACGCTCGCCTTTCAATTCTAAATTCATCAAATTGCGGACAGTACTGCGGCTGCCATCACAAGCAACTAAGTATTTGGTTTTCAATGTATAATTGCCTTCGGGTGTTTCAATATCCACTTTTACCCCCCCCTCAGTATTTTGAGTAATATTGACAACTTTATTCAACCACCGAACATCAATTTTATCTTCTTTTAAAACCGCTTCAATCAAATACTGCTCAACATAATATTGCTGTAAATTGATAAAAGCAGGGTATTTTGATACTTTTTCGGGTGAAAGGTCAAAGCGGTCAATTTCTTCATCTTTGAAAAAAATGCGTCCAACATTCCACTGCACACCCTTCTCAATCATGGGTTTTGCAACGCCCAACTTATCAAAAATCTCCAAACTCCGTTTTGAAAAACAAATCGCTCGACTGCCTACACTGACTTGATTATTATCATCTAAAAGCACCACCTCAACGCCTTGTTTTGCCAATGACAAAGCCAATGTTAAGCCCACGGGACCACCGCCCACAACAACAACATCATAGGTTTTGGACTTTTCACCGCTTAATTCGGGCGGTTTTTTAAAGGGATATGTTTGATATTGAAACATCGTTTTAAAGGACTATTTTATCAAAAAAGTATTAATTGTATTGGGTTTTAGTACAGGATTTATGATTTTATCCCCTATTTTAATGGTAACATTTTTCACTTCGTTGCTGTCATTTTGTACCAATATCACTATGCTTTTATCGGGATTGACAAAGGCAAGTATATTATCAAACACCCCCTTGAGCGCATCTTGCGCCATCACGCTCTGCGTGACAGTATTAACCCGTTTAGCGTTGGGTTTTACATAATGACTTAGGTGTTTCATCAGATAAAATTCATAACTGTATCTGTATTTTTTAGTCAAAGTATCCACAACCACAAGTGAATTTTGATGCCAACCCCATGTACTGACACCGCCTTCATTTAAGGAAATATTCCAATATTGATACGCTTTTACACCGTTATTCATATAATGCTTCATCAAACCCCAAGCATAGGTGCAGTATTTCCAATCATTGTACCCATTACCACACTCTTGTTCCGATTGGTATAAAGCCAAATCGGGATACTGTTTGTGAATAGCCGCAATCGCATCTTTACCCGCCCACTGAAAGCCTACACCTTTTATATACGGTTTGCTTTGCGGGTCGGTTAAAAGGGTGTCCACCAATTTATCGTTGCCCCGTTCCATCGTTCCAAAAAAGACATCAACATTCTTTTTTTGCATTTCAGGACCTAAATATGAAACAAACTTCGCTAAACTTGAAGCACGCCAAGTACAGCTTGGAAAAACTTGGTCAGAATTGAACTCATTTTGAGGCATCACCATACCGATATTGATGCCTTGTTTTTTATAAGCATCAATGAATTTTGAAAAATAAAGGCTGTATGCCTTGAAATATTTTTCGTCTTGAATAAACCCATCTTGCCCTTCTTTAATCGTTTGTTCGGCTTTCATGCCATTGCTTATTCCTCTAAAATCCATACCCCAGCTATCTCTCATTTTTTGTAGTCGGTCTGCTGGCCAATTAGTAACATCGGGAACGGGTCTGGAAGCGTAATGTTTGTTATATTTCATCCAAGTAGGCGGCGACCACGGCGATGCCCATAATTTTAAAGTTGGATTATACTTTTGAGCATTTTTAATGAACGGAATAAGCGTTTCAAAATCA
>JANPHO010000212.1:0-2864 GCA_031424515.1 Saprospiraceae bacterium | reverse complement strand
GCTTTAAGCGGTGGCACGGTTTAAATGGCTCAATAGTATTTATTTTGCTTTAAAAAATTCTGTACATAATCCTCAATACCCTCCTCAAGTGAGTAGAATTTTTCATCATACCCCTCATTATGCAGCTTATCCATATTCGCTTCTGTAAAATACTGGTACTTATCACGAATATCTTCTGGCGTTGGTATGTAATTGATTTTCAACGATTTACCCACATTTTTAAACACGTTTTTAACCAAATCATTAAAAGGACGCGCCTTGCCAGTACCCAAATTATACAAGCCCGATTCTACTTTTTCATAATTATGATATAAAAACCATATCACTTTTAAAACGTCTTTTACATATACAAAATCCCGCATTTGCTCCCCATCCGCATAATCTGGTCTATGACTTTTGAAAAGATTGACCTCGCCTTGAGCATTAATTTGATTAAAAAAATGAAAAATGGTGCTCGCCATTCTCCCTTTATGGTATTCATTGGGGCCATATACATTGAAAAATTTCAAGCCAAACCAGTGTAAGTTGTCAGTTTTAGAGTTATCAGTAGTCAGTGATTCACTACTCTTTTCTGTCAACTGACTACTAACTGACTGACTACTTAAAACCCACTTATCAAACTCATTTTTTGAAATACCATAAGGATTTAATGGTTTTAAATCAAAAGATACTGAGGGGTCGTGGTCATCATAGCCCAATTCGCCATTGCCATAAGTCGCTGCTGATGATGCATAAACAAGCGGAATTGAATGTTTTTCACAGATATTAAAAACATCTTTTGAGTACTGTACATTCAATTTTTCATGGATAGAATAGTCAAATTCGGTCGTATCAGTTCTTGCGCCGATGTGAAAAATGAAAGATACTGAGGGGGTATTTTCACTGAACCACTGTATAAACGCCTCACGTTCAATGCGTTGCGCCATTTGCTTGCCTACCAAATTAGGCTCTTTTTCAATCTTTGAAAAATCGTCCACGGCGATAATATCCGTAATGCCTTTTTCATTTAAAAAGCCAATTAAACAACTCCCTATAAAACCATAAGCCCCTGTTACAACAATCATTTTATTCCATTTTAAAATTTAGAAGCGCAAATTTCAGCTTTTAAAATGGATTTTTAAAATAAAAAATCCGTGCCACCGCTTTAGAGCGGTGGCACGGTTAAACAACCCAAAACCCTTCTTCAATCTTAAATCTTCAGTCTTTTCACTTATTTGATCACTTCTTCTCCAATTCCAATCCCTGCATAATACCTTTTTCCATCGCAGGTACACCTCTTTGCATCCAACGAGGCATTGGGGCATCTTTGAGATAATAATCAAAATATTGCTGCATACGGATTTGGTAATCAATTCGATTTTGCAATTTCACGGGCCAGTGCGGTTCATCGTTGTAATTGAGCATCCAAACGGGCTTATCCAAGCGGCGCAATGCTCCAAAAAACTCAATACCTTGATACCACGGCACCGCCCCATCTTTATCATTATGGAGAATTAAAACGGGCGTTTGTACTTTATCAATGCTAAAAATCGGTGAATTTTCAAGGTAACGCAATGGATATTCCCACAAACTGCCGCCAATTCGGCTTTGTGTGTGCTCGTATTGGAACATACGCATGACCCCTGTTTCCCAACGAATACCACCGTATGCACTTATCATATTCACCACAGGCGCACCCGAACCTGCGCAACGGAACATATTCGTCTTAGTAACCAAGTACGCCACTTGATAACCACCCCAACTATGCCCTTGCACTGCCACTCGTTTTTCATCAACAAAGCCTTGATCAATCAAATGCGTCACACCTGTTACCACCGAATTCAAACAACTTTCGCCTGGGTAACCCGTGCGATATGGTATATCAGGATTAAAAACCAAATACCCTCTATTGCTGTAAAAAGTATAATTAATTTGCGAACGAAGCGGCTCTAATGTGCGATATAGGTTCACATCATCGCTGCTTTTTTCATAAAAATTCACAATCATCGGATACTTTTTCTTAGGGTCAAAACCTTCTGGTTTGACGAGCATGCCCCTTAGTTTTTGACCATCCAAAGAAGTCCATTCTACTAACTCAATCGTTCCCCAATTGTATTCACTTTGCTGCAGATTGACGTTGCTGATGCGTTGTGTATTTTTAAAATCCGTGGTTAAAAGCAAGTCTGGGAACATCTGAAAATTCTGTTTTGTCAACACCATTGAAGGGGCATTTTTTGCTTTTAAAACACGCTCAGAATATTTAAAGCCCTCTAAGATTTCGGTTGAAACGGTATTTTTACTTAAATCCAAATACGCATAACCCTCTTTTTTATCATTTTCATTAAAAACGTGCAATAAAAGGCGTGCATTCGGTTCTATGAAACGCTCTTCATCATCGAGTTTGACGTAGCGATACACATTTTGTTGTTTACGACCATCGGTGAGGCGTTTTTTTGTCCCGATACTGAGGGGGTCAATTTGCCAAATATCAAAGCGGTCATATACCAAAACGGACTTATCATCACGTGTCCAACCAATGCCACCGTATGACGACGGATTATCGGGCACATCATTTTCTTCTTCGTAAAAAGGGACGGTTTTATTATCCGTTAAGCGGGTTGTATTTTTATTTAAAACGGAATAAGCGAACCACGCTGAGTCCAACGCATTGTACCAATACACATATTTTGCTGCGGGCGACAACTGCGCTGCGCCTCGTATTTTTTGCACGATAGGTGTCTTTTTACCCGTTTTTAAATCCACTAAAAAGTAGTCACGTGCGGCATACCCCAACCATGTTGATTCACGAGCGTAAGGCTCATCGGTATAAGCCAATGCTATATCTGCGTTTTTATTTTCAGCGTAATTGGCTTCTGGTACTGAGG
>JANPHO010000211.1:0-3693 GCA_031424515.1 Saprospiraceae bacterium | reverse complement strand
ACAGCAGATTCAGCGCCTTTAAAACCTGTTATCATGTCATTTTTAAGATATTTACCGGCTATTGCTGTAAAATTTTTAGACAATGGTAAATATGTCCAATGCCATTTTTCCTCTTTATATCCCGTTTTGCGCCCCGCCGTGTAGGGCTGACAAAATCCATATTCGGCAGCGTGGGCAACTAACCAATCATAGATTTTTTTACCACCATTTTTTTCAAAAAAAGGATTTGAGAGATTATTCATATCTATATCCGTTCCCCAATGGTGGCGGCTGGCGCCTGGCATGGCACTGTATTGAAGAATGTTTTTAGCGCGCGCTTCGGCTGTTTTATCCTTCAAGTTATTCCATTTTGTTTCCCAAATTTGCTTTTGATAATCAAAATTGCGGGTTGAGGAGATGATATTTAAAATAACGCCTTCTTTTTCAGCGGCAACAGCCATTTTTTTAAAAGCCTCATACGTCTCTTTTCGCAAATACATTTCCGGTTTTGCGGCATATTTTTTATCAATCAATATAAAATCGGGATGCTTGACAGGGTCGAATTTACCCATTAAATAATCTGCTGTAACTGTCTGTTGTGCGGATGTATTTGACATAAAACAAACAACTAGGAACAAAATTGCAAGTAGTGTGCGCATAATAATTATTTTAAATAAAAGCCAAAAATAGTGGTTTTTACTAAAACGAATATCAATACCCCCTCAGTATATTTACGTTTTAAAACTAATTTTCCCATTTTCTCATTCCGATTTATCATTCATACCATTAACTTTGCACCACTTTTGAAACTACCTTTCGGGATTTTACGTTCCATTGCTTTCAATAGAGTATGTAAAGCTGTGATAATCAAATGATTATCACAAAATATTAAAAATAATCATCAATAATAAAAGAAGTTATGGCTATTAATCAGGACGATGTTTTTAAAAAAATAGTGTCGCATTGTAAGGAATATGGTTTTGTTTACCAATCAAGTGAGGTATATGACGGATTAAGTGCGGTATATGATTATGGTCCATATGGTGTTTTATTGAAAAATAATATTAAAAGCTATTGGTGGCGCAGTATGGTTCAATTGCATGGTAATATCGTGGGTATTGATGCTTCGATTTTTATGCACCCTAAAACTTGGAAAGCCTCGGGTCACGTAGATGCGTTCAATGACCCTTTGGTGGATAATAAAGATTCTAAAAAACGCTACCGTGCCGATGTGCTGATTGAAAGCGTGGTTGATAAGCTACAAGATAAAATCAACAAAGAAGTTGAAAAAGCAGCGAAACGCTTCGGTGAGACTTTCGATGAAAAAATGTATCGTGAAACCAATCCACGTTGCGCTGAATATGCTCAAAAAGCAGTTGCCATTGAAAAGCAATTAGCTGATTTTATGAAAGAAGGCGATATGGCGGGTTTGAAAAACATGATTGATGAACTTGAAATTGCTGACCCTGAAACAGGTAGCCGAAATTGGACAGAAGTACGTCAATTTAATTTGATGTTCAATACTCAGTTGGGCAATATCGCAGGGGAAGAAGGTAAATTATACCTTCGCCCTGAGACTGCACAAGGGATATTTGTGAATTTTATCAATGTTCAGCGTTCTACTCGTCAAAAAATACCGTTTGGTATTGCTCAAATTGGTAAGGCTTTTAGAAATGAAATCGTCGCTCGTCAGTTCATTTTCCGTATGCGCGAATTTGAGCAAATGGAAATGCAATTTTTCATTCGCCCTGGTACTCAAAAAGAGTGGTACGCAAAATGGAAAGAATTGCGTATGAATTGGCATTTGGCGCTGGGTACCCCTCAGTCAAAACTGAAATTTAAAGACCATGATAACTTAGCGCATTATGCAGATGCTGCGGTAGATGTGCAATTTGAGTTCCCTTTTGGTTTTAAAGAGTTAGAAGGCATTCATAGCCGTACTGATTTTGATTTGAGTAGCCATGAAAAGCTTTCTGGTAAAAAATTACAGTACTTCGACCCTGAATTAAATGAAAGCTATGTGCCTTTTGTGGTAGAAACGTCAATCGGTGCTGACCGTATGTTCCTTGCCATGATGTCACAGGCTTACACAGAGGAAACAGTCCCAGATGCGCAAGGCGAAGATGCTTCACGAATTGTGTTAAAATTGCACCCAGCGCTCGCGCCTGTGAAATGTGCCGTTTTACCGTTATTAAAAAACAAAGAAGAGTTGACGAATGTGGCGACTGATATTTTTAACAAATTGAAATTTTCAGTAGAGTGTCAATATGACGAAAAAGATGCTATTGGACGCCGCTACCGCCGTCAAGATGCCATCGGGACGCCTTTTTGCGTAACGGTAGACTTTCAAACGCTTGAGGATAATACAGTAACCATCAGAGATAGAGATACCTTAAAACAAGAGCGCATCAAAACTGAAGATATTGAGCGCATCGTGGTTGAAAAAACGGATATGAAAAACTTATTGCTGAAATTATAGCCATGATATATTATTAGAGAAGAAAAAGAACGTCTTATAAATAATCCCGCTTCGATACATTTATCGAGGCGGGATTTTTCATAAGACCCCTCAGTATACAAGGCTTAAATTAGGCTTTTATGCGATTTTTACTGAATCTCGTTGTTTTGAGTGTGCCGCCATTGGCATTCAAAAGGCGGATAATATAAATCCCTTCTGGAAAATCATTGATATAGTATTTTGTCCCTTCTACAGCCTTGAAACTCCGCATTTGGCGACCAATAATATTGTAAACAACAATTTTATCGACTGTAGGATTATCAGAAATCATGAAATAGTCTATCGCAGGATTTGGGTAAATAGTGATATTACTCTCACTTTTTACATCTTTTGTCTTAGTAGTTGATGAAAAAATGAATTTTCCAGTGACCGTATTTGTTTCATTTCCTACTTCAAAAACTTTGATGTCAACATTGGCTGAGCCTGATTTTTTATCTGGTCGGATGTAAACGTCCATATTGCTTGTAGCTCCCGCTGCAAGTTCAATATTATCTGGTGGGCTACTTGTAGCTGCTGACCAACACTGATTTTTGTCGCAAACTAAACAAGCCCAACCGTTAGTGATATTGGATATCGTTCTTGTCCAAGAAAACTTCTTCGTTGAGCTAGATGTATTTTTGATAGTAGCTTTAGCTCTTACCTCAAATGAATCTGGATTAACCGTAGACCTAATTTCCTGTGGTGTGATAGTGATAGTTACCTGAGCAACACTGCTCAATGTAGCTATGAATAGTGTTAAAATAAGTAAAGAATATTTCATGTAGATATTATTTCATTTAACTAGGCTACAAATTTAATGCTTTTTACTTTTAAAAACCTGTTAAAACTGTTAAAAGTTGCCTCGATATGTCATTATGGTGTTAAAATACTATTAAAATTATTGAAAATGAGAGATTTTAATTCTTCAATGGGTATTTTTAAAAGTAAAGCAGCTTGTTCATACACCATTCTAATATCCATGTTACTATCATCGGTTTCAAAAAAAAGCTGATTTATGGGTATTTGGCTAATCGCCTTATGAGCATTGCCATTATTTTTTAGAACATTTGTTCCAATTGATATAAAAAAACCGTGTTTTATCAATTCTTTTAAAATTATTTCATTTTGATTAAAACCATGAATAATAAGTGGTATGCTTGGATTGAGTCGTTTTTTGACAGCAATTATTTCATTAAAAGCTTTGACACAATGGATAA
>JANPHO010000210.1:0-2391 GCA_031424515.1 Saprospiraceae bacterium | reverse complement strand
CGGGTCGTCCTTTTTCCAAGTCGCCAAAGACGCTGATTTGTTCCATTTTACCGTCTTTGATATAACCAATACCGAGCGCAGGGATGCCTTTTTCAGCCATCCATTTTTCAGTTATGTCTTTATCTTTGAATAAAATGGGGGTATTTTGAGCAAATAATATAATGGGCAATAAATAAGTGAGGAGGCAAATTGTAGGCTTTTTCATGAATTTTATCGATTTTTACTATATGATTTGGCATTTATGAAATACGTTACAGATACCCCTCAGTATTTTCAATAAAAACAACCAAATGAAGTGAATGAAGGTCTGTTTCATTGTTTTTTTATTTATAAAAAAGAGAGTTTAGAAAAGTTCAAAACACATACCCCCTCAGTATGGAAGCGTTTTGGGGAATAGATTGAATGTAGAAATGTTTTTTTAGTTAAAAAGCTTACATTTCCTCCTCCCTTTCCCTCAACATCTTTAAAACACCCGCAACAATTTTATTCCATTCTTTATTTGTTTCATCAAAAGACGATTGACCTGTTCTGTCGCTGAGATTAAGGTGCGATAACCTTGACAATTGAATAACCACTTCGTCATCTTCTGGAAATACTCCCCTCAGTATATTGAGAGCTCTCTCAACTCTATTATGCTTTATAAGCTCTCTTATCTGTTCAAACTTGAAAAGGCGGATTGAAGCATTTTTTAAAATATCTTTGATTTGGAATTTCTTTTTACTCAATTTACAACGGTCGCTTTCTGTTTCGCCTTCATTACGGAGTTCTACTAAAAAATCATAGTCAAAAAACTCGCCTTCTTCTTGTTTCGATCTTTTATCTGCACAGATAGGACAAGGACAAGGCACCAATTTTTCTACTTTTAAATTGCCGAATTTACTATTTAAATGTATTTCATCAATGGTATCCACTACCAAATTGATGAGTTCTGCTTTTTGTAGCCCGAAACCAAAGATTTCAAGTTGATTATCGGCGCTGTTTTCACGGACGAATACTTGACCTTGTTCATTTTTAGTACTGAATTGTACGGCATCGTTCCATACTTTATCGTCTATGATGCGTTGATGCAAGCGACAAGTCAGTTGCGTTAAAATGCCACTTGGTAAAAATCGGTAACGGTATAAAATATGCGTTGCATCATTGGGAGGTGTAAAGGCTTCTGTACGAGTTGGTAAACGTTGTGGTACTATATAATCTTTGCTATTCGGGATTTCATAACAAAGATGAAACTTGACCATTAATTGCAATAATACGCCGTGCATATCTTCGTATTCTTCATTGCTCCAAATGGTTTCAGCATCAGAAGCAGAAAATTTGCCATTTTGATTTTTAACTATTTCAGCGTATAAAACGGCAAAAAGGGCATCAATAATCCATTTAGGTCTTAAAAAAACTTGTGTTTTAAGATGTACATCATCACTAAAGTGCAAAGCAATGCCCAAAAGGGTAAAGGTGCGGGCATAATCATTCATTAATTCAACATCTTCAATGCCTTCTTCTTTACAGAGTTCCTTAAACTCTCTGAAAGTAATTGTTTGTTTTGTTTTTGATAAAATCTCTAATTGGTTGCGCACATTGATAAAAGATACTAAATATTCCTTTTGTGTATGCGGCAATTGCGTGGCGGCATAAAACAAGCGTTGTTTTAATATATCAAAACGAGGGTCAATAGCTGCATTTTTAAGGTTGACTTGTTCTACGGATTTGAAAGTGTGCGGAAAACGCTCTTGTATTTGAGTGATGTCTTTTAATGGTTCTGTATGACCGTCTTTTTCATTTTGAACGATAAAAAACGGGCTGTCTTTACCCAATAATTCGATGATATTGAGCCAATATTGAAAGTTCGGGTTTTGTTCCCTTGTATTAGATACCACAGCATACACCACTGAATCAGACATAAAAAACTGATGGGCGTATTTCTGAATATTTTGTCCACCAAAGTCCCAAACTTGGACTGTAAAATCCTCCCCCTCAGTATTTTGACAATTTAACCGCTCAATATTGATGCCTATAGTTGTGGCATCGGGTTCGGGCATAAGAGCATCTTTATCTTTTAATTTATCTTTTAAAGTTGTTTTGCCTGATGCCCCTTGACCCACCAATAATAAACGAGCCTCGTTTACTTTTTTCTTGCCTACTCGGTCTAGTTCTGCCCAATAGCGCAATATCGCTTCATTACCTTGTTCTACTATTTCTTTGGGTGGATTACTGAGGGGGCATTCTTCAACTTTTATTCCTATTCCATATTTTTCCCAATTTACAGTAACACCGTTTTCAATAATTTTTTTCAATGGCGTTAAATCGCTCACTTGAGTATTGGAAACATTAAGCTCTTGCAATTGCGTTAAGTCTTACAATGGTGTTAAATCGCTCACTTGGGTGTTTTGAATG
>JANPHO010000209.1:0-10401 GCA_031424515.1 Saprospiraceae bacterium | reverse complement strand
AGAGGCTCATGATAGCCAAATAGCTTGAACCACCGCCAAATCCTGCGCTGGCATAAACGGCAGCAATGATAAAAAAAAGAATAATGAGCTCTATTGGCGGCATAATTTCTATGATTGTTTTATTTTCAAAGATATAATGCTTATTCTAAAATGCTGTATATAATGGTAAAATATGCTTATTTTAACTTTTAAAAATGTGTCATGATATTGAATTTCGTCCAAATACCTGTTTCAACTTACCAATCAATGCGCAATCTTCTAATAACTTTTTTACTTTCACTCAAATTTTAAAAATCATTAAAAAAGCTATTAGTATGAAAAAATCTTACTTGTTTTTATTGCTTCTTCTGTGTTTAAATAGTGCTTTTGCTCAACGGAAACTCATTCATTGTGGGACTTTGATTGATGGTGTGAGCAATGCAGCCCGCTCGCAAGTGACTATTGTAGTTGAAAAAAATAAAATTACGGCTGTTCAAAACGGATTTACAACCCCTCAAACGGGCGACGAAGTGGTGGATTTGAAATCTAAAACTGTAATGCCGGGGCTAATTGATTTGCACGTGCATATTGAAAGCGAAACCAGCCGCGATGCTGCTCAAAAGCGCATGGGTATGTCATCAGCTGATATAGCTTTTGAAGCACAAAAGAATGCTATGACGACTTTAATGGCAGGTTTTACAACTGTCCGTGATTTGGGTGGTTCAGGCGTGAATATCTCTTTGCGCAATGCCATTAACAAGGGTGTGGTAGTTGGATGCCGTATTTTTACGGCGGGTAAAACCATTGCTACCACAGGCGGTCATGGCGACCCAACGAATGGTTGGAGACCAGATGTAACGTTCCCCGAAAACTACGCTGATGGTGTGGCCGATGGGCCCGAAGAAGCCCGCCGTGCTGTGCGCCAACGCTATAAAGATGGTTCGGATTGTATCAAAATTACGGCTACTGGTGGCGTTTTGAGTATTGCTAAAAGCGGAAAAGCACCGCAATTTATGGACGATGAATTGGATGCTATCATTAAAACGGCAAATGATTATGGTTTCCACGTGGCGGCTCATGCGCACGGAGCAGAAGGTATGAAACGTGCAATAAAAGCGGGGGTAAAAACCATCGAACACGGCACATTGATGGATGACGAGTGCATCAGACTTTTTAAAGAAAAAGGAGCGTATTATGTACCAACGATTATTGCAGGTCGTTCGGCGGCAGATTCCGCTAAAATTCCGGGATATTATCATCCACTTGTAGTACCAAAAGCGATTGAAATTGGCGGACAGATTCAAAATACATTTAATAAAGCTTATAAAGCAGGCGTAAAAGTGGCTTTTGGAACCGATGCGGGCGTTTATAAACACGGTAGAAATGCCCTCGAATTTCAGTACATGACTGAGGGGGGGATGCCTGTTATGGAAGCCTTGAAATCTGCTACAATGGTGGCAGCTGAGGTTTTGGATATGAAAGACCAACTGGGCAGTATCGAAACGGGTAAAATAGCGGATATCATCGCCACGGATGCCAACCCATTAAATGATGTAAAAACATTGATGAACGTCACTTTTGTGATGAAAGAAGGCGTTGTGTATAAGAAATGATAAGAGCAATTGTACTAGCCGCAGGTTTGAGCCGTCGAATGGGAGAGGAGAATAAACTCCTTTTGCCGTTCGGTGGCTCTACTGTTTTAGAAACCACTATTGGCAATATTTTAACAGCTGAATTGGGCGAAACGGTGGTTGTAGTAGGGCATGAATCGGAAAATGTGTTGCCTTTTTTAGATAAATACCCCCACCGAGTTCTCGGGGTTAAAAACCTCAGTATAACCCTCAATTTGGACTATGAAACGGGCATGACAAGCTCTATTCAAGCGGGTGTGCGCATGGCTGAAAACGATTCTGAAACACATTATATGATATGCCTTTCGGACATGGTTTTGATAAAACCTGCTGAATATCAATACCTTAAAAATCAGTTTTTAGATATTTTAAAACGAGATAAAAAGGCGATTGTGTTGCCTATTTTTAATGGTAAAAAGGGAAATCCAGTCATTTTTAGCCATTTTTATAAAAAAGACATCTTGAATCTCACTTATACTGAGGGGGGTAAACCAATTGTTCAAGCCAATCCCAATTCGGTGTATTTTGTAGAAATGCCGAGTGATTCCATTTTAAAAGATATGGATAGCAAGACAGATTATGAGCGGATGTTGAAAGAGTATGGAGATAGTTTACCGTAGTTTGTAACTTTGATACTTTTGAAAAACTAACACATTTTAAAACATGAAAAAAATACTGATTCTGCTCTTAATTTTAATGAGCCAAACACTTATAGCACAGCTTCCCGATTTTAAAAAAAACGGTTATAAAGTATTGGATGCCATCAATGGAGCGAGCCTTTACAGTAAAACTGTGAGGAGTAAACAGGCAAATTACACTGTTTTTTTACACGTTATTGACCTCCGCCTTATTAAAATGGGGCAGTGGGTGAGTCCATCAAAAGATGTTGAAAAAGCACCACAAGGACATTATTTAGCGGTTGAAAAATACAGTAAAAGCCCTTATTTCAAGCAACATACGCCCTCGAAAACTATTACAGGCTTGACTAATACGTATAAAACGAAGTTATTTGGTATCATCAATGCGGCTTTTTATGAGCAATATACGGATACTACGCAATTATCTTTTCCGATTAAAGTAGAGGGTGAAATACGGACAGCTGGTAGCAGTCCTTATGGGCCTCAAGAGAATCCTAAACTTCCATATTATAAAAAAGTGGTTTTAAAATCAATGGCTTGGACGGATTCGAGCGTGGTAATTCAAGATTATAATACGCAATCGGGTTATCCCCTCACGTCTGAAAGTGTAAAAAATGCCCTTGTAAGCTATCATTATAAAGACCATCCTGCGCATGTAATTAGAGCAGAAGCCCCCAATTTATTCTTTGTTGTGGGTACTTTAACGGAAGATAAAAAACCCAGTCCGTATATTTTCATTTTAACGGTAAATGCCACAACGCTCGATAATGCTGCCGCTGAATTAACACAATTAGGCATAAAAAGTTCCATTATGACCATAGATGGGGGGGCTTCTGTACTGATTTATAATGCTCGAAAAGGGACTTTGATGTTGCCTACATCACGAACTTTACCTCATTATCTATTTTTTGCTGAAAAGTGAGTGGCAATTTTAAGTAGTTTGGCAATTTAGAAAACACGTGTCACCGCTACGAGCGGTGGCACGGATTAATAGTAAAATATGAGTATTTTTAATGAAATCATCGGTTACAATTGTTGCTACTCGAATTATCAACTGGGGTGCAATCATCCGTTTGAAACTTTGCGGGATGTAATTGCATATCAAGGAGAATAGCCTCTTTTAACGCAGAGGTGTAATGTTGGCGTTCTCTTTTCCACGTTGCCAAAGATTCACGCGTTCTTGAAGAAAGCGGAATATTGATTTGCACATTAAAATAAAAACTCTGGGCAAAACCGAACTCAAAGCTTCCCAAAACCTTTGGCGAAGCCATCACTCGATACCCGATGAAAACGTGGGGAGTCAAATCCGTTTGGTGTGCACCCAAAACGGCGGCTTGAAGGTTATAATACTGAGGGGGTTTTATGTCTTCTTTCTGGGCAGTCGTTTGAAAACCCGATGCATTTGAGGATGTGTAAGATGCGCCAATACCGCTGTAAAAATTATTAAAATGTATCAAGGCTGAACTCTGAGCCCCAAATTGTGTTAGTTTGTAGTTTTGCTGCATTTGGCTAAAAGTATTATTTTCAGCCACAACTTTCCGCCCTTTTCCGTGCGAGAGTTGTGCATAAGACCCCATTAAGCGCAGTGAAAACAGTTTGCTTACTCTGGTTTCAAAACCAATGCCTAACGAAATGGGTGCCTTGATGGAAGGAACATCTTTGGTTTCTATAACATTTCCTTCGCAGTCACAGATTTCTTCTGTTCGCCATGTTTTGATGTGCCCCAAAGGGCTAATTCCAAAGGTAAAATTAAGGTAGCTACCCCTATAATCGCGGGTGGGCATATTGGCATAAAGTTGAGAGGCATGATTGTACAGCGATTTCATTTTATCTTCTAATTCAGAGTCAGTGTTTTGGGATTGGACGGCAAAAGGTAATAACACGAGGGCGGTCATTAAAAGCAAAAAATTACCATAATGCCGTTTTTTAAGTGTAAAAGTTGGTAGCATAAGAGTTAATTTAGAGATGAGATAATATAAAAAATGGATTTTGGAATCTTTTCTGATTCTCTACAATTTTCCATTATTTATTGTAAAACCCGTTAATCATAATTCATCTTTCTTGTTTCCAAAAATTAAAGAAAAGGAGTTATCTTGTTTCCAGAAATTTTTAGAGATTTCCGTAAATGAATTTCATTTACCCAAAACAGTATGTAAAACGTTGATTATCAATGCCTCGAGCCAATTTAAAAGGACAAGCCGAAGTTGAATTTTTACGAAAAGCCGTTCGTGCAACTTTTGAAAGTTATGCCAATCGCACATTGGTAGCGAACACCAATAAGGGTAATTATGTCCGACTTGCTGAAGAAATTTCGAAAATAGCTCAAGCAAAAGCACAAGGAACTCGGTTGGAAAAGATGGATATGACGGTCAGTGAGGGTCAAGTCCGCAGCCTTTTTATTGAATCCAATAAAGATTTTTTGGATTATTTCGTGGAGGCTTGTTACCTGTACACACAAGGCGTGGGGCGAGAAGCGTTTTTAGCTTTACCCGAAAACGGTGAATTTATTAAAACGTGGGAATCTGAAAATGGGGAAAAGCGTTCTCATTTTTCACCCGTTTTTAATGGTTCAGAAGAGACGTTTCAAGGGGAAAAGTTGAATTTGGAAAGTCAAATCATAGGTTTAAAAAGGTATTTAAGTCGATTGGCTCTGATTGCCGTTGTGGTTTTAGGCAGTGTTTTAAGCTGTTTTTATCTCTATCATCTGCAAAGTAAACGCTCCATTGAACGCTTGAATATCTGGACTGGCAACATTGAGAATATTGAAAAAGGAAATTTATTACCTTATCTGGATTTTTTAAAACCGCAATCTGATTTTTTAAGCGTGGTGGACACGATTATTCAATCACTGAACACCCCCTCAGTATTTTACAATAAAGAAGCGATTTTACCGATTGTTCATTATAAAAATATTGTGGCTACGAGTGGGTACAAGAAATACGGTAATTCATTTTATCCCGACCAAATTAGTATCATCCCCATTCACGGGTTTTCAGAAATGCAATTTGACTCAGCCGTCAGTAAGACTAAAGGGATGGCGAGTTACCTCTACAAGCGATACAGCCATATCGCCCTTCAAAACGGCGAGACCCACGTGAGTAGGGATATTTTAACGAAGATTATGCAATTGGAAAATAGCAGTTTTGATATTGATTTGATATATATGGGCTATAAAGAGAATATTGATAGTCTCAGTTCAGACGATTTTGTGTTGCGCTATCCGCCTTATAAATTTGACGAATCGGGTTTGCAAAATTATGTGATGACTACTCGACAATGGTGGCAGGAAGCCATCAACAAAACGGGTATTCATTGGCAACAAAATTTTGGGGGGAAAATGCACGATTGTGGTATTTCAAAACCCTACCCAACTGTCCGCGCGAATGCACCCAATCAACGTACCTTCTGGGTAGAGCTTTCGCCTAACGCTCAAAATGATAAAATGCGGATGGTGTTGGCGATTGATTTGGTTTTAAAAAAGTGAGGATATTCATAGCTTCTCTAATTTTAAAAAAGATTGATATTACATATTTTTTGCTGCTTTTTACATAACTTAAGGCAGAACTAAACTTTAATTTTGTGTTTCAAGCCTTAATTAGCTTTTATTAAAGCAATAAAGAAGCATTTCTGGAACGCTTTATCAAAATATTCAACTTCTTAAATACCTCAATTCACAGAAATAATCACTTAATTTGCAACTCATTGCGACAACTCTTGGGGAGCTTGATACCTCTCTAAGAGTTTTTATTTAATAATTTAGTCAAATTTTATAAAACTCAATTATGAGTACAAAGAAAACGCTGAAGGAAGATGCCCTATACTATCATGCTAAAGGGCGTCCCGGTAAAATAGAGGTCATTCCTTCAAAAGAAACAGCTACCCAACGGGATTTAACTTTGGCTTATTCGCCAGGTGTTGCTGAGCCTTGTTTAGCCATCGCTGAAAATCCAGAAGATGTCTATAAATATACCGCTAAAGGTAATTTAGTGGCGGTTATTTCGAACGGTACAGCCGTTTTAGGTTTGGGCGATATTGGGGCTTTAGCGGGCAAGCCTGTGATGGAAGGCAAGGGTCTTTTATTTAAAATATATGCCGATATTGATGTTTTTGACATTGAATTGGATACCAAAGATGTTGAAGAATTCATCAGAACGGTGAAAATTCTTGAACCTACTTTTGGCGGTGTCAATTTGGAAGATATTTCTGCGCCCGATTGTTTTGAAATCGAAGAGCGTTTGAAGGAGGAATTGAACATTCCTGTCATGCACGATGACCAACACGGAACGGCTATCATCAGTGCTGCCGCTTTGCTGAATGCCATTGAAATAGTGGGTAAAGATATTTCAACGGTGAAAATCATTGTGAACGGGGCGGGTGCTTCGGCTATTTCGTGTTCAAAATTATACCACAGCTTAGGCGCTCAGAAGAAGAACATTTTTATGTTCGACTCTAAAGGCTTAATTCACCCAAGCCGTACCAATTTGGACGGTAAAAAGAGAGAATTTGCTAATGACAATGCGCCCGTTGAAACCACATTGACGGAAGCTTTAGTCGGTGCCGACGTGTTCATTGGGCTTTCAAAAGGCAATGTTTTGACTGGTGAAATGATAGCGCCCATGGCAAAGGATTGTATCGTTTTTGCGATGGCGAACCCAACACCTGAGATTCCTTACGAAGAAGCTTTGGCAGCTCGCGCTGATATTATTTTTGCAACGGGAAGGAGCGATTATCCGAACCAAGTCAATAATGTACTCGGTTTTCCATATATTTTCAGAGGCGCTTTGGACGTACGCTCGAAGGTAATTAATGAAGAAATGAAATTAGCTGCTGTGAGAGCCTTAGCGGATTTGGCTAAAAAGCCAGTGCCAGATATGGTAAACATGGCATATGGAATAGACCATTTATCTTTCGGAAAGCAATATATTATTCCAAAGCCAGTTGACCCACGTTTGCTTACAACTGTGGCACCAGCCGTGGCAAAAGCT
Organism: Saprospiraceae bacterium; assembly: GCA_031424515.1. Lineage (GTDB taxonomy): Bacteria > Bacteroidota > Bacteroidia > Chitinophagales > Saprospiraceae > JAAFJT01. The sequence continues at coordinate 3,168 of JANPHO010000209.1, read as the reverse complement.
GCAATGGAAACGGGCGTTGCCAAATTCCCCATCCAAGATTGGGATGCTTATGAAACGCAATTATCGAAGCGATTGGGCTTGGATAATAGATTGACTAAAGGTATAATCAATAAGGCTAAGCAAAATCCTAAGCGGGTGGTTTTGGCGGATGCTGAAAATTTATCAGTCTTAAAAGCGGCTCAACAAGTGCGCGATGAAAAAATCGCAATTCCTATCTTACTGGGTAATATTCATAAAATTAAGGAGTTAATTAAGGAAAACCAATTGGATTTATCGCATATCGAAATCATCGACCCATCCAATGCGGTTGAAAACGAAGATAAAGCCCGCTTGGAAAAATACGGCGATATGCTTTTTGCAAAACGCCAACGCAAAGGTTTCAATAAAACAGAAGCGCACGAAATCATCCGCCGCCGCAATTATTTCGGCTCCATGATGGTAGAAGCTGGCGATGCGGATGCTATGGTAGGCGGCATGACCCGTAACTATCCTGACACCATTCGCCCTGCATTGCAAGTCGTGGGTCGTCAAGAAGGGGTGAAAAAAGTGTCGGGTATGTACATTTTAATGAGCCGTTTTGGCCCTCTTTTCTTAGCCGATACGACCGTTAACTTCAATCCAACCGCTGAGGATATTGTTGAAATTGCTGAATTAGCCGCTAAGCAAGTTGAAAAATTCAATATCAAGCCTCGTGTGGCTTTATTGACCTATTCCAATTTTGGTAGTGCCGACGGTGATGATGCGATTAAAATGCGCAAGGCGCTTGAAATTTTAAAAGCCAAACACCCTAAAATGATAGTGGATGGTGAAATGCAAGCACATTTACCATTTGATATTGAATTATTAAAAGAGAACTATCCATTCAGTGATTTAGTCGAAGAAGGTGGTGCGAATATTTTAATTTTCCCTAACCTTTCAGCGTCCAACATTGCTTACAACTTGGTGAAGGAAGTGGCGAATATTGAAAAAATAGGCCCCGTTTTATTGGGTCTAAAAAAACCTGTTCATCTTTTACAATTGGGCAGTACCACGCGGGAGATTGTGGATATGATTTCCATTTCGGTGGTGGACGCACAGTCGAATAAGTAAAAAATTTTAATGATAAAAGCCTTCATTATTCCTAAAGTAGGATTAATGAAGGCTTTTTTTTGGAGGTGGTACCCCCTCAGTATAGATAGTTTTTTATTGTAAATTAGGGCGATTTATACGGATTAATTGATTTTTTGTGTTGTTATTAAGTGTTTTAATAGCAGCATCAATTCTTTTGGCAAGCCCTGCATAATCTTTATCTTCTGTACAAACTACAATCCCAGAATGATTAGGGTTTTCCTTATGCAGTTGGATAAAATCTTTACGATTAAAAGTGACGATTATTCGGTTATTCTTGTGAGCAAACTCTAAAACTTCATTGTCGGGTATCGCCAAATTAGCATTTCCTGCTTCATAAGACGTCAAAACATCATGCCCAAGTACTCTCTCAGTTCTTCAACAATTCTACGCCTAAAGTTCTCATTAGTATATAATCTTGCCATAAATTATGCCTCTTCGTTTTCTTTGATGAGGTTATTTATTTCGGTTTTATGTGCCCGATAATAATTCCAAGCATTGTGCAAATCCTCTGCTCTAAGAGTTGGATAATCAGATAAAATTTCTTCATCTGTAATACCCAGTTCTTGTTGCTGAACAAGTAGCCAAACTGGAATACGGGTTCGAGCAATGCGTGCTTCACCGCCATACACGCCTTCAGTTTTGTCAATGCCAGCGAAAGTGCCACCCAAATCGCTTATTACCCATTGCAATACTTGCGCTTTTTCGTTAGGTGAAATTTCAGCCAATAAAGTCTCTATTTTTCTAAGTGCACCCGTCATTTAAAGAGTTTTATAGACAAATTTAAGGGTTTTTATTGGATTTTGAAAGAGGTTCTTTCCAAATTCATTTTTGAAAATTTCTATAGTTAAATACCTTGAATTATCAACATAGTTTTATGCACTAACTAAAACGGATATTTACTAACACTTGAAGGTAGTTTTTTTTATATTTACTCACGTTTTGACATTTTAAAAAAGACTTTTAATGAAAATAAAAATAACGGCTGTTCTCCTCGTAGCCATCGTTTTATTATTAAGTGCTACCTATAAAATAGCCAATAAAACTCCCACCGACGGCAACGGCGACTGGGGCGATTATCTCGGCGGTGCGGATAGAAACCATTACTCTGAACTCACCCAAATCAATCCGCAAAATGTTGCTAATCTGCAAGTAGCATGGACGTATTCGACCGTTGATTCGGGTCAAATGCAGGTGAATCCATTGATTATTGATGGCGTTTTATATGGTGTAACGCCCACTGTTCAAGCCTTTGCTTTGGATGCCGCAACGGGTAAAGAAATTTGGAAATTTGGCGATAGATTGAATGCTTGGCACAGCACAAGTCGTGGCGTGGCGTTTTGGACAGATGGTACTGAAAAGCGTATTTTACACACTATTGGTTCTTTTCTATACTGTATTGATGCTAAAACGGGCAAAGTTATTCCTTCTTTTGGAGATAACGGTAAAGTGGATTTGCACGAAGGACTCCCCTCAGTAGCGAAGGATAAATTTATCATTTCGAACACTCCTGGGACTGTTTTTGAGGATTTAATTGTCATGCCTTTGCGCCTATCAGAAGGGGCGGACGCTGCCCCAGGTGATATTCGGGCTTTTAATGTAAAAACAGGGAAACTGGCGTGGACATTTCACACCGTCCCTTATCCGGGCGAAGCCGGTTATGAAACGTTCCCACCCAATGCCTATAAAAACGAAGAAGTCGGAGCTGCTAATAATTGGGCGGGCATGTCCGTGGATAAAAAAAGGGGTATTTTATATGTGCCCACGGGTTCAGCAGGATATGATTTTTATGGCGGACAACGCTTAGGTACCAATCTTTATGCGAATTGCTTATTGGCTCTCAATGCTCGAACGGGCGAACGCATTTGGCATTTTCAAACCACGCACCATGATATGTGGGACAGAGATTTGCCCGCACCACCCAATTTGATTACGGTAAAAAAAGATGGTAAAATGGTGGATGCTGTGGCGCAAGTCACCAAGCAAGGGCAAGTTTTTGTGTTTGACAGAGTGACTGGCGTGCCCATTTTTCCAATAAAAGAAATCAAAGCCCCTAAATCA